>CAZGDZ010000381.1:0-2478 GCA_964524855.1 uncultured Macromonas sp. | reverse complement strand
CCTACGGCAAGGTGGGCGGCTTCGCCCACATGGCCACCCTGATCAAGCAACTCAAGGCCAGCCGGCCCAACGCGCTGCTGCTCGACGGTGGCGACACCTGGCAGGGCTCGGCCACCTCGCTCTGGACCAACGCCCAGGACATGGTGGACGCCTGCAAGCTGCTGGGCGTGGACATCATGACCCCGCACTGGGAGTTCACCTACGGGGCGGACCGGGTCAAAGAGATCGTCGAGAAGGATTTCAAAGGCCAGATCGACTTTCTGGCGCAGAACGTCACCACCAGCGATTTCGGCGATCAGGTGTTTGCACCCTACGTCATGAAGGAGCAGAACGGCGTGAAGCTCGCCGTGATCGGCCAGGCGTTTCCCTACACCCCCATCGCCAATCCGCGCCACTTTGTGCCCGACTGGAGCTTCGGCATCCAGGACGAGAACATGCAAAAGCAGGTGGACGAGGTGCGCGCCCAGGGCGCCCAGGTGGTGGTGGTGCTGTCGCACAACGGCATGGATGTGGACATCAAGATGGCCTCGCGCGTGCGCGGCATCGATGCGATTTTGGGCGGTCACACCCACGACGGCATGCCCGCTCCTGTGGTGGTGAAGAACGGCGGCGGCCAGACGCTGGTGACCAACGCGGGCTCGCACGGCAAATTCCTGGCGGTGCTGGACTTTGACGTGCGTGGCGGCAAGGTGCAAGACTTCCGCTACAAGTTGATGCCGGTGTTTGCCAACCTGCTCAAGGCCGACTCCGCCATGCAGGCGCTGATCGACAAGCACCGGACGCCCTACAAGGCCAAGCTGGAAGAAAAGCTGGCGGTGTCTGAAGGCACGCTGTACCGTCGCGGCAACTTCAACGGTTCGTGGGACCAGGTCATCCTGAACGCGCTGATGGACGTTCGTGGGGCTGATATGGCCTTCTCGCCCGGTGTGCGTTGGGGCACGAGCCTGCTGCCCGGCGACACCATCACCTACGAGGCGATGATGGACCAAATGGCGGTCACTTACCCGGCCACCACCCTCAACGAATTCACGGGCGCGCAGATCAAAGAGATCATGGAAGACGTGTGCGACAACATCTTCAACCCCGACCCCTACTTCCAGCAGGGGGGGGACATGGTGCGCGTGGGCGGCATGACCTACAGCTGCAGCCCCAAGGCGCCCATGGGCCAGCGCATCCACAACATGCGGCTCAAGGGCCAGCCCATCGAGGCTGACAAGAAGTACAAAGTGGCTGGCTGGGCCTCGGTGCAAGAGGGCGTGCAGGGCCCCCCGATCTGGGACGTTGTGTCCACCTACCTGCGTGACCAGAAAGTGATCAAGCAGGTCAAGGTCAACGCCCCGGAGATTGTGGGCATGCAGGGCAATCCCGGCATCGCCTGACCCACCTCAGTAGCTGCCGGGGATCAGGATGTGGCGGTCCACGTCGCGCAAGTTGGTGTGGCCACAGAAGGCCATGGTCACGTCCAGCTCCTTGTGCATAATCTGCAGCGCTTTGGTCACACCGGCTTCGCCCATGACCCCCAGTCCATAGACCATTGCGCGGCCTATCATCGTGCCGCGCGCGCCCAGTGCCCAGGCCTTGAGCACGTCCTGGCCGGAGCGGATGCCGCCGTCCATCCACACCTCAATCTGCGAGCCCACTTCGGCCACGATGGCCGGCAGCGCCTCGATGCTGGAGGGCGCACCATCCAACTGCCGCCCGCCGTGGTTGCTGACCACGATTGCGTCGGCGCCGCTGGCCACCGCCAGGCGTGCGTCCTCTGCGTCCATGATTCCTTTGAGGATGAGCTTGCCGCCCCATTGCTCCTTCACCCAGGCCACGTCGGCCCAGGACAGGCGTGGGTCGAACTGTTCGTTGGTCCAGGCGTTCAGGTCGGCCAGATCGGTCACGCCCTTCACATGGCCCACGATATTGCGGAACTGCCGGCGCGGGGTCTTGGCCATGCCCAGCGCCCAGCGCGGTTTGGTCGCGATGTTCAGAAGGTTCGGGATCGTCGGCTTCGGCGGGCTGGTGAGGCCGTTTTTCAGGTCCTTGTGGCGCTGGCCCAGCACTTGCAGGTCCAGCGTCAGCACAAGGGCTGAACATTTCGCCGCCCGCGCGCGTTCGATGATCCGGTCAACGAAATCCTCATCGCGCATGACGTAAAGCTGGAACCAGAACGGCTCGGGGCTGTGGGCGGCCACATCCTCGATCGAACAGATGCTCATGGTGGAGAGCGTGTAGGGAACGCCGAATTTCGCCGCCGCCCGCGCGGCATGGATTTCGCCGTCGGGGTGCTGCATCCCGGTGCTGCCGACCGGGGCAAGCGCCACCGGCATCGTCACCTTCTGCCCCAGCATGGTGCCGGACACGTCACGGTCGGCCAGATTGCGCGCGACCCGCTGGCGCAGGCGCAGCTTGGCAAAGTCCGAGGTGTTCTCGCGGAAGGTCTGTTCGGTGTAGCTGCCGCTTTCGCAATAGTCCCAGAACATCTTCGGC
>CAZGDZ010000380.1:0-2480 GCA_964524855.1 uncultured Macromonas sp. | reverse complement strand
CGCTCGCGCAGGGCGCGGTGGCGGCCAAATTGCATCACCGGCAGGTAGCAGGGCAGCTTCAGGGTGATTTTGTGCCCCGTCTTGCCCTCGGCCTCTGCTGCGGCTCGCGTGGCGGCTTGCACGTCGCTGGGCACGCCGTCCAGTTCCTCGGTGGTGGCGTAGTACGCATAGGCGTCGGTCGCGTCGAGTGCGTTTTCGCTGAACTTCTGGCTCAGTTCGGCTTGTCGTTCCTGAATGGCGGCAAAGCGCTCTTTCGCCGCACCTTGCAGCTCTGCGCCGCCGAGCACGAAGCCGCGCATGGCGTTGTGGTGGGCCTGGGTCTGTTCGGGCGTCAGGGTGACCGGGTCCATGGCTTTGTATTTGGCATACAGGCGTTCATCCGCCCCCAGGCGGGTCCAGAACTCGGTGACCCCGGGCAGCGCAGCGTTGTAGGCGGCACGCAATTCGGGCGTGTCGGCCACCGCATTCAAGTGCCCCACCGCACCCCAGGCGCGGCCAAATCGCTCGGTCACCACGTCCAGCACCTGTGACATCTGGCGCCAATCGGCCGGGAAGTCGGCGGCGGTCACCGTCTCCAGCGCCGTCTCGGCCGCCTGCAACAGGCTGTCAATCGCCGGTTGCACGTGCTCGGGCCGGATGGCGTCGAAACGTGGCAGATCGGCAAAGTCAAGCAGGGGGTTCTGGGCCAGGGTCAGGTCGGGGGCGGTGACAGCGTTCATGGCTCTTATTTTTGCGTGGTTTTCTTCACACTTTTCTGAGTAGGCTTTTTCGCGCGCTTGATCAGGCCACCCGGCGTCAGGCGTTCGTTGCCCAGCACCCGCACCATTTTGACTTCAGGGCGCTGGCCCCCTTTTTTGCTGTATTTCAGGATTTTCACGTCCTTGGGGCCGGGCATGCGGTCGTCGTCCACCGCCTTTTCCTTGTCGGGAATGGGGCGCCAGAGCACCAGCAACTTGCCGATGTGCTGAATGGGCGCGGCTTCCAGTTCGTCGGCCAGGGTGAGCAGGTAGCCTTCGCGGGTGGCGCGGTCGTCGCTGAACACGCGGACCTTGATCAGGCCGTGCGCTTTGAGCGCCGCATCCACCTCTTTTTTGACGGCATCGGTCAATCCATCGCCCCCAATGAGCACGACTGGGTCGAGGTGATGCGCATCGGCACGGTGGACTTTGCGCTGGGCGGGAGTGAGTTGAATGTGAGACATGGGACAATTATCCCAGCATGAAGGTCAAAACGCAGAGCAAGAAGGTCAACAAGGCCTGGTTAAACCAGCACGTCAACGATCCGTGGGTCAAATTGGCCCACCGGGAGGGCTTCCGTGCGCGCGCCGCGTACAAGCTCAAAGAGATTGACGAAACATTCCATTTGATCCGCCCAGGACAGTGCGTGGTCGATCTGGGCTGCGCGCCCGGCGCGTGGAGCCAGTACTTGCGACGCCGGCTGTCACCGGCGGGCGCGGCGGCGGGCGCGCTCAACGGCACCATCGTGGGGCTGGATTTGTTGCCCATGGAGGCGATCGAGGGCGTTCAATTCATTCAAGGCGACTTTCGCGAGGAAGCGGTCTTGGCCGAACTGGAGCAGGCTTTGGCGTTGCCCGATGGCAGCCCGCGTCCTGTGGACGTGGTGGTGTCGGACATGGCCCCGAACCTGTCGGGCGTGGAAACGGTGGATGCAGCGCGAATTTCGTTGTTGGTCGAGTTGGCGGTGGATTTCTCCAAGCAACACCTCAAAAGAGACGGAGCGCTGGTGGTCAAGTTGTTCCACGGCAGCGGCTACAACGAGTTGGTCCAGTTGTTCAAGGCGACGTTCCGAGTCGTCAAGCCGCTGAAGCCAAAAGCCTCGCGCGACAAGTCTTCGGAAACCTTTTTGGTCGGAATTGGTCTGAAAGCAGGCTGAATTTGGCAAAGACTATCTGCGCCATTGACAAGGCTCAAGCCAGGGTTATGGGCCCAGGGTCTTGAAAAGCCTAAAATGAGACAGAATTGAATTGGGTTTTACCTGCAGGAGCTTTTCTTGAACAACCAATGGTTTTCTAAGGTTGCGGTGTGGATGGTCATCGCCATGGTGTTGTTCACCGTCTTCAAGCAGTTTGACGGGCGCACCACGGCTGGGGCTGGCTACATGGGCTACTCCGAGTTCCTCGACGAGGTCAAGGCCCAGCGCATCAAGAGCGCGACCATCCAAGAGGGTGGCAATGGCACCGAGATCGTCGCTGTCACGGTGGACGACCGTCGCGTGCGCACCAACGCTACCTACCTCGACCGTGGGCTGGTCGGCGATCTGATCGCCAACGACGTCAAGTTTGATGTGCGGCCCCGCGAGGAAGGCTCGCTGCTGATGACCCTGTTGGTGAGCTGGGGCCCGATGCTGTTGCTGATCGGCGTGTGGGTGTACTTCATGCGGCAAATGCAGGGTGGCGGCAAAGGCGGTGCCTTCAGCTTCGGCAAGAGCAAGGCGCGCATGCTGGACGAAAACGCCAACAC
>CAZGDZ010000379.1:0-2487 GCA_964524855.1 uncultured Macromonas sp. | reverse complement strand
GCGCAAGTTTTTCATGCACAAGGCAAAAGGCATGGTGCGTGACGTGTTTCGCACCCGCAACATGCGGGCACTGCCCGGCAACAGCGGCCTGGGACAGGTGCGTTACCCCACGGCGGGCAATGCCTTCAGCGAAGAAGAGGCGCAGCCCTTCTACGTCAACGCGCCGTTTGGCATCGTCATGGCTCACAACGGCAACCTGACGAACGCGCACGCGCTCAAGCAGGACATGGCCCAACTGGACCACCGCCACATCAACACCGAGAGCGATTCGGAGGTGTTGCTCAACGTGCTGGCCCACGAGCTGGGCCAGGCCAGTGAGGGCGGGCGCTTGCTGCCCGAAGCGGTGTTCACTGCGGTGGCGGCGGTGCACCGGCGTCTGAAGGGCTCGTACGCGGTGGTGGCGGTGATTGCCGGCTACGGCTTGCTGGCTTTCCGCGATCCGTTTGGTATTCGGCCTTTGTGCCTGGGGCAGGGCAAAGACGGCACCTACATGGTGGCCAGCGAATCGGTGGCGCTGGAAGGCACGGGCCACGACTTTTTGCGCGATGTGGCGCCCGGCGAGGCGGTGTTCGTTTCCCTCGACGGCCAACTGCAGGCGCGCCAATGTGCGGAACGCACGCAGTTGAGCCCCTGCATTTTCGAGTACGTCTACCTGGCCCGCCCCGATTCAACCATTGACGGGATTTCGGTCTATCAGGCGCGCCTGAACATGGGCGAAACGCTGGCCACGCGGGTCGTGTCCACCGTACCGCCGAACGAGATCGACGTGGTCATTCCGATCCCGGAATCGAGCCGGCCCAGCGCGACGCAGTTGGCCCACCTGCTGGGCAAACCTTACCGCGAAGGCTTTGTGAAGAACCGTTACGTGGGTCGGACCTTCATCATGCCGGGCCAGGCGGTGCGCAAGAAGTCGGTGCGCCAGAAGCTGAATGTGATTGCCAGCGAATTCAAGGGCCGCAACGTGTTGCTGGTGGACGATTCCATCGTGCGCGGCACCACCAGCCGCGAGATTGTGCAAATGGCGCGCGAGGCCGGTGCCAACAAGGTGTACATGGCCAGCGCCGCGCCCCCGGTCATCTACCCCAATGTGTACGGCATTGACATGCCGACCAAGGGTGAATTGGTGGCGCACGGCCGCACGGTGGAAGAAATTCGCCAGATCATCGGCTGCGATGCGCTCATTTACCAGGATGTGGCCGCGATGAAAAAGGCCGTGGGCAGCCTCAACACCGGTTTGGCCGGGTTCGAGGCGTCGTGCTTCGACGGCGTGTACATCACCGGTGATGTGACTTCTGAAGATGCAGTGCGACTCAATGAAAAGCGCGTTGGCACGGAAGAAGACGATGGCGCCACCTCGCGCCTGGCGTTGCCGAATTCGCAGGAGTCTTGATCGGCATGGACAGCAACAACCCCTTGGGCCTGCGGCGCGAAACGCTGGCGGTGCGCGCCGCTGTGGAGCGCAGCCAGTACGGCGAAAACTCCGAGGCACTGTACCTGACCAGCGGCTACGTGCAGCCCAGCGCCGAGGTGTCGGCCCGCCGCTTCGCCGGCGAGGAAGATGGCTATACCTACGGCCGCAGCAGCAACCCCACCGTCACCAGCATGGAGCGGCGTTTGGCCGCGCTGGAGGGCACCGAGGCCTGCATGGCCACGTCCTCCGGCATGTCGGCCATCATGCTGATGTGCTTCAGCTTGCTGAAGGCGGGCGACCATGTGGTGATTTCGCAGTCCATGTTCGGCTCCACACTCAAGTTGATCGGCAGCGAGTTCGCGCGCTTTGGGGTGGAAACCTCGGTCGTTCCGCAGACGGATCTGGCCGCGTGGGCGGCTGCCATCAAGCCCAATACCCAGCTGCTGTTTGCCGAGACCCCGACCAACCCCTTGGGCGAGGTGTGCGACATAGCTGCTCTGGCCGATATGGCCCACAACGCTGGTTCGCTGCTCGCGGTGGACAACTGTTTTGCCACCCCGGCGCTTCAGCGCCCGGCCGAGCTGGGGGCCGACATCGTGATGCACTCCGGCACCAAGTACCTGGACGGGCAGGGCCGCGTGATGGCCGGCGCCCTGTGTGCCAGCGAGAAAATGGTGCGTGAGAAGCTTCTGCCGGTGCAGAAGAATTCGGGCATGGTGCTCTCGCCTTTCAACGCCTGGGTGGTGCTCAAGGGCCTGGAAACGCTGGACCTGCGCATGAAGGCGCAAAGCGCTTTGGCGCTGGAGCTGGCGCAGTGGCTGGAAGCCCATCCGGCGGTGGCCCGTGTTTACTACCCTGGCTTGGCCAGTCATCCCCAACACGCGCTGGCCATGCGCCAGATGGCCGGTTCGGGCGGTGCAGTGGTGTCTTTCGATGTGAAGGCTGCCGAACCCACGCAGGCCCGCCAGCGCGCTTTTCATGTGCTGAACGCGTTGAAAGTGCTGTCGCTGTGCACCAACCTGGGCGACACCAAAACCCTTTGCACCCACCCCGCCAGCACCTCGCACGGCAAGTTG
>CAZGDZ010000378.1:0-2508 GCA_964524855.1 uncultured Macromonas sp. | reverse complement strand
CAAGCGCCTGGTGCCGCACTTCGAAGCCCCGGTGAAGTTGGCCTACTCGGCCAAGAACCGTTCCGCTTCGATCCGCATCCCGAACGTGGCGTCGGACAAGGCCCGTCGCGTGGAAGCCCGCTTCCCCGATCCGCTGTGCAACCCCTACCTCAGCTTTGCGGCGCTGCTGATGGCTGGCCTGGACGGCGTGGAAAACAAAATCCACCCCGGCGAAGCCGCCACCAAGGACCTGTACCACCTGCCGCCGGAAGAGGACAAGCTGGTCCCGACCGTGTGCGCCAGCCTGGACGAAGCCCTGGCTCACCTGGACCAGGACCGCGCCTTCCTGACCAAGGGTGGTGTGTTCACCGACGCCTGGATCGATGCCTACATCGAACTGAAGATGACCGAAGTGACCCGCTCGCGCGTGGAAGTGTCTCCGGTCGAATACGACATGTACTACAGCCTCTGATCGGGCTCTGCCCGACGAGGGTGGCAAACGAGGGACGGCGCAAGCCGTCCCTTTTTCGTTGGGGCGCGCGGGGCCGTTCTCGGGCACTTTTCGGCGATACTGGAAATCCCTGAGGTGTACGGGCACAAACAGCCCGAAACCCGCATTGCAGAGCAACCCATGACTGTGACTCACTCGCGACCGCTCGCCGTGTTGGCGGGCCTGCTGTTGTTAGCGGCTTGGCCGGTTCAGGCCCAGGCGCCCATTTACCGTTGTGGCAACGAATACACCAACAACCCGGGCAACGCCCAGGCCAGGGGCTGCCGGTTGGTGGAGGGGGGCAACCTGACCATCGTTGAGGGGGTGCGCCCCGCAGCGGCCAATGCAGCGCCCGCGACTTCTGGCGCGCCCAGCGCGACACCCTCGCGCAACGGCGCTCGCACCAGCGGCGAGCGGGTGGATGGCGCCGAGCAGCGCGCCCGTGACAGCGATGCGCGTCAAATTCTGGATGTCGAGTTGCGCCGCGCCGAAGACCGGCTGAGCGACTTGCGCGAGGAATACAACAGCGGCAAACCCACGCCGTTGGCCAGTGAGCGCAGCAACCCCCAGCGTTACGAAGAGCGGGTCAGCGATCTCAAGTCCCGCATCGAGCGTGCCGAGGCCGATGTGGCTGGCATCAAACGAGAAATGTCCCGGCTCAACCCGGCGGGAGCCCGTTGATGATCGGTTTGTTGCGCAAAGGCAAGCTGCTGCCAGACCAACGGTTTCAGGCGCTGGACATGCTGGCCACCCTGGTGGCGGTGGTGGACCACACCGGCGGCATGATGTACGCCAACAATGCGCTGGAAGACGCGATCGGCCTGTCCCGGCGCAGCATTTCGGGTGTGCCCTTGACCGATTGGTTCACCGCGCCTGAGTTGTGGCAAAACGCCTTGCAAGGCGCCAGTGAGAACGAATACGCGGTGATCCGGTACGACGCGCACCTCAAGCGCCTCAACCATGAACCGCTGCCGGTGCATGTGGTGCTGGCGCAGAGCGATGTGCCGGGCGAGTTGGTGGTGGAAATGCTGCCGCTGGAGCAGCAAGCCCGGCAAGAGCGCGAAGAGCGCCTGATCGACCAGGCCCAGGCCAACAAAGAGCTGATTCGCAACCTGGCGCACGAAATCAAGAACCCGCTGGGTGGCATCCGGGGTGCGGCGCAGTTGCTGCAAATGGAGCTGGATTCGCGCGAGCTGGTGGAATACACCCAGGTCATCATCCACGAGGCGGACCGGCTCCAGACCTTGGTGGACCGCCTGCTGGCGCCCCACCGCCGGGCGCAGGTGCTGGGCGATGTCAATATCCACGAAGTTTGCGAGCGGGTGCGCTCGCTCATCTTGGCTGAATTTCCGCGTGGCCTGAAGGTGGTGCGCGACTACGACATTTCCATCCCCGAGTTCCGGGGCGACCGGGAGCAACTCATTCAGGCGGTGTTGAACATCGCCCACAACGCCACCCACGCCCTGAAGGAACGCATTGCGGCGGGCGATGCCGAGTTGGTGTTTCGCAGCCGGGTGCGGCGCCAAGTGACGTTTGGTAAGCGCCGTTACCGCCTGGCACTGGAATTGCATGTGATCGACAACGGGCCCGGCGTGCCCGAGGAGATCAAGGACCGCATCTTCTACCCCCTGGTTTCGGGGCGCGATGGCGGTTCGGGTCTGGGGCTGACGTTGGCACAAACCTTTGTCCAGCAGCACCAGGGCCTGATCGAATGCGACAGCGAGCCGGGGCTGACCGACTTCAAGATACTGATCCCCCTGCCTTGAAGTGGGTGGCTCTTTGAGCCCGAGGTGACACCACAACATCAGGCAGGACCCAGGGGGACGATCACATAACGACAGGAATGCGCGCATGAAACCCATCTGGATCGTGGACGACGACCAATCCATCCGGTTTGTTCTCGAGAAAGCCTTGCTGCGCGAAAGCCTGCCCACCCGCAGTTTCACCAGCCCGCGCGAGGTGCTGGACGCGCTGGCCGATGGCAACGACGAAGGCCCTCAGGTTCTGGTCAGCGATATCCGCATGCCCGGGGGCTCGGG
>CAZGDZ010000377.1:0-2522 GCA_964524855.1 uncultured Macromonas sp. | reverse complement strand
ACCTGTCCGTTTTTAAATCCACCTACAAAATGGCGGGCGCCTTGCTCGACGCCAAAGCCTGATACAGCGCTTTGGCGCGGCGCGCGCGCCCGCCTTTTTCGGCCCAGGTGCGGGTCCAGCGGATTTGCATGATGCGCAGCATCACCAACATCGCGATCGCCAGCACCGCAAACGACACAAAGCCCCACAGGTAGCTGCCAAAGTACTGTTTGCTCAGGCCCATGGCATTGGGAATCAGCCCGCCGCCCAGCGCGCCGACTTCGCCAATCATGGAGCCGGCCACGGCGGTGGTCAGCGGCCAGCGCAGCGGCACCAACTGGAACAGCGCGCCGTTGCCCGCGCCCAGCGCTGCAAAGCACAGCATGAACAGCAGCGTCGTCAAGGTCAGCGATTCGCCCGATAAGCCGCACAGCACCAGCGTGATCGCCGCCACCACCAGCACCCCGCTGAGGGTGTTGATGCCGCCCACCCGGTCCGAGATGTAGCCGCCCACCACCCGCACCGCCGAGCCCATCAGAGCGGCGAGCATGGTCAGTTGCCCGGCTTCCACCTTGCTGACTTCAAACTGGTTGTAGAAGTAGGTCGGCAAGAAACTGGCCAGACCAATGAAGCCCCCGAAGGTGATGACGTAGATCAGGCTGAAGGCCCAGCCATCCTTCTCAAACAGGCAGGCAACGTGCTGCCGGAAGCTCTGGTGTTCCAAGTCTGGCGGTTCCTTGGCGAACACGTACATCACCACCATGGGCAGCAACATGAACAGGGCGGCCAGGCCGTACACCGCCTGCCAGCCGAACTGGGTGGCCAGCGGTGGCGCAAACAACACCGCCAGCGCGGTGCCCGAGTTGCCGGCGCCGGCAATGCCCATGGCCAGCCCCTTGTGCTCTGGCGGGAACCAGCCCGAACCGAGCGACAGCGCCACGCCAAAGCTGGCGCCCGCAATGCCCAGCAGCACGCCCATGGCCAGCACGTCGTTGTATTCGCTGATGAAGAAATAGCCGTAGCCCAGCGCCAGGATCAGCAGGCCCATTTCCACCATGGCGGCGTTTTTGCGGCCGATGTACTGCGCCAGTACCCCGAGTGGAAAGCGCATCAGCGCGCCGGCCAGGATGGGCACCGAAATCATGAAGCCGGTCTGGGCGGCCGTCAGCGAATACGCCTCGCTGATGAACGGGGCCATGGCACCGTTGAGTACCCAGACTGCGAAACAGAAGTCGAAGTACAGGAACGAAGCGAAGAGGGTGGGGGCGTGCCCGCTTTTCAGGAATGTGCGAAATCCCGCCATGTCGTGGACCTTTGCGTGGGAGGGTGGAGAGGTGGAAAACATGCCCGACCTGCACCGTTGTGGCCTGAGCCAGGGTGCGTCGGTGAGCGCGCGCTGAGGTCGCCAGGGACTGCGGCGCGGAGTGCATGAAAAAGGCCGTCGTTAGCCTTGCCTAAATCAAGCAATATCCATGCCCAATGAAGGTGCTGGGCTCATGGGTTCGTGCACGCGTGGGCGGTGCGGCCTGGCCAGGCGCTCACGAAAAAGGGGCATGCCGTGCAGCATGCCCCTGGTTGGTGCGGTGAAAGTGCGCGTTGAGTGCACCGGGTCTCAGGCCGCCTTTTCCACGTGCGCCTGGCGCGTGTACAGAAAGTCGATCACCGCCTTGCGGTAGTGCAGGTAGGCCGGGTCTTCGGCCAGTTCCACCCGCTTGCGCGGACGTGGCAACTCCACCGGCAGCACTTCGCCGATGGTGGCGGCCGGGCCGTTGGTCATCATCACGATCTTGTCGGCCAGCAGGACGGCTTCGTCCACGTCGTGGGTCACCATGACCACCGTGCTTTGGGTGCGGGCCACGATTTCCAGCAACTCGTCCTGCAGCTTGGCGCGGGTCAGCGCGTCCAGGGCACCGAAAGGCTCGTCCATCAGCAAAACCTTGGGCTCCATCGCCAGGGCGCGGGCAATGCCCACGCGTTGCTTCATGCCACCGCTGATTTCGCCCGGGCGCTTCTGCGCCGCGTGTGTCAGCCCCACCAAGGCCAGTGCCGCATGGGTGCGTTCCAGCAACTGCGCCTTGGTTTCGGCTTCGGCGCCAGTGCTTTTGGCCGCAGCGCCGAACACCCGCTCCACGCCCAAAAACACGTTCTCAAAGCAGGTCAGCCAAGGCAGCAGCGAGTGGTTCTGGAACACCACCGCGCGCTCCGGGCCGGGGCCGGCAATCTCGCGCCCGGCGCACAGTAGCACCCCGTTGGTGGGCGTGGTCAAGCCGGCAATCAGGTTCAGCAGGGTGGACTTGCCACAACCCGAGTGGCCAATCAGCGCCACGAACTCGCCTTTGGCGATCGTCAGGTCGATATCGCGCAGCGCCGGGAACAGGCCCTTCTTGGTCTTGAAGGTTTGCTCCACGCCTTCGATCTGGATGTACTTGCTGTCGCTCATGATTTCACCTCTTCGAACGAGAAGGCCGTGGCCAGCTTGATCAGCGCCATTTCCAGCAGCAGGCCAACAATGCCGATCACAAAGATCGCGATGATGATGTTGG
>CAZGDZ010000376.1:0-2532 GCA_964524855.1 uncultured Macromonas sp. | reverse complement strand
CAGCGGGCAGCCCGTCATCGTGCTGCACCGGGGCTTGAAGACGTGGTTTGAGGCCCAAGGGCTGACGGCCCACGTCAGCGTCACCGATGAAACCGATTACGCCGCCAGTTTTGTGGTGGTGGAGAAACCATGACTTTGCACGCACCTTTGATCATTGACGTGGCGGGTACCCGCCTGACCAAAATCGACAAACAGCGCCTGGCCCACCCGTTGGTGGGGGGCGTCATCCTGTTTGCCCGCAACTGGGTCGATCGGGAGCAGCTGACCAAGTTGTGCCGCCAGATCAAGAAGGTGCGCGCCGATCTGTTGATTTGCGTGGACCACGAAGGCGGACGGGTGCAGCGCTTTCGCACCGATGGTTTCACCCACCTGCCACCGATGCGTGCCTTGGGCGAGCTCTGGGCCAATGGTAAAGCGGGGCAGGAAGCCGAAGCCGCGTTGGTGGCCTGCAATGCGGCCACGGCGGCGGGTTATGTGCTGGGCGCCGAGTTGCGGGCGTGCGGGGTGGACTTCAGCTTCACGCCGGTGCTTGACTTGGACTATGGCGGCAGCGCGGTGATCGGCGACCGCGCGTTTGCCCGCGACGCACGGGTGACCGCGTTGCTGGCGCAAGCTTTGATGCACGGCCTGCTGCAAAGCGGCATGCGCAATTGCGGCAAACACTTCCCGGGCCATGGTTTCGTCAAAGCCGACTCGCACGTGGACATTCCGGTGGACAACCGCAGCCTCAAGGCCATCCTGGCTGAAGATGCGGCCCCTTACGGTTGGCTCAACGCCAGTCTGAACAGCGTCATGCCGGCGCACGTGATCTACCCCAAGGTGGACGGCCGACCGGCTGGTTTTTCCGCTCGCTGGCTGGGTGACATCTTGCGCGGGCAACTCGGTTTCACCGGGGCCATCTTCAGCGATGACCTGAGCATGGCCGGTGCCCGCCAGATCGATGGCCGGGAGGTGAGCTACACCGAAGCGGCCACGGTGGCGCTGGACGCGGGTTGTGACCTGGTGTTGCTGTGCAACCAGTGCGTGGTGGACGACGGCGCGCCGATCGATGAATTGATCGATGGCTTGAGCGAAGCGCAGATCAAAGTCCGATGGCAGCCGCGCGAGGCCAGCGAGCAGCGGCGCCTGGCCCTGCTGCCGCTGGGCCAGGCACAGCCTTGGGACGAATTGATGGTGGATGAGCGCTACATGCACGCGCTCAGCTTGCTGCCCTGACTGGCTCCATCGGCGCCACGCCCAGGGTGGGGCGAGCGTGCTGGGCGCTCACCACGTTGGCCAGCAGGTCGGCGGTGGCGGCGCTCAAGGTCCAGCCCAGGTGCCCGTGGCCGGTGTTGTAGAACACGTTGGCCTTTTTGCCCCGGCCCACGCGCGGCATCATGTCGGGCATCATGGGCCGCAGGCCGGCCCAAGGCACCACCTGGCGCGTGTTCACCCCTGGGAAGCACTGGTTCACCCAGTCCACCAGCGGCTTGATGCGGTCCGCCCTGATGTCTTTGTTCACGCCGTTGAACTCGGCCGTTCCAGCGACGCGGAAACGGTCCACGCCCAAACGGCTGGTCACCAGTTTGGTTTCGTCGTCCAGCAGGCTGACCCAGGGCGCCGATTGCTGGCTTTGCGCGTCCAGCAGGTTCACCGTGATGGAGTAGCCCTTGACCGGGTAGATGTTGACGCGGTCGCCCAGTTGGGCTGCGAATTTGCGGCTGGCCACCCCGGCGCAGACCACCACACCGTCAAAGCGGTGGGTTTCGGTGGTATCGCCGTCTTGCAGCGTGACCCAGGCGCTCGTACCATCGGCCTGCAGCTGACCCACCGACTGCCCGTAGCGGATGCGCACGCCCAAGCGTTCGGCCGCCGCCGCCAGGCCCACGGTGTACTTGTGAATGTCGCCAGTGGCATCGCTTTCGGTGTAGAAGCCGCCGTAATAACGGCCCGCCAGTGTCGGTTCGATGGCACGCATTTCGTCGGGTGTGACGGCGCGGCGCTCCAGTCCGCCCGCAGCCAGCAGTTTGCTTACCCGCGCGGCATGCTCAAACCCTTTTTGATCGCGGTAAATGTGCAGGATGCCGCATTTCTCGACGTTGAAATCCAGTCCCTCCGCGTCGGCCCAGGCGAAGAAGTGTTCGCGCGCGGCAATGGCCAGGCGGGCGGTCGCGATGGTGTTGCGTTCGTAGTTCGGGATGTTGGCCATGAACTCCAGAAACCACGACAGTTTGTGCCAGCTCGGTTTCGGGTTGACCAGCAGCGGTGCATCGCTTTTCAGCATCCACTTCAGGCCCTTGAGGATGGTGGACCAGTGGGTCCAGACCTCGGCGTTGGAGGCGGACAGCTGCCCGCCGTTGGCGAACGAGGTTTCCATGGCCGCGTAGCGGTTTTGTTCGAACAGAGTGACCGAGAAGCCGCGCTTGGCCAGGGCATAGGCGGTGGTGACGCCGGTGATGCCGCCACCGATGACTGCGATTGTTTTCATTGTTGCGCTCCAGAACGTCGAGGGGTCATAGCCCGTGCGCCCAACGCGCGGCGGGCGCCCCCTCT
>CAZGDZ010000375.1:0-2533 GCA_964524855.1 uncultured Macromonas sp. | reverse complement strand
GCCTGACGATGTCACCAGCTTCACGCGCCGCAGCCAGGAGCGCACCAACAAGCAGGAACCAGTCATCAAGGGTGTGGTGTTCGACGGCCCCGCACCGGTGGCTGCGCCCAAGCCCGAAGCCGCAATACCCGCGCCGGTGGTGGCTCCCGTGGCTGCGCCCGCAGCGGCCCCTGCCGAAACCGGCTTCTGGGCTTGGCTGAAGCGCCTGTTCGGCACCCCGCCAGCAGCCCAACCGGCCCCCGTGGCGGCACCTGCCGCCCCCAGCCCGGCTGGCCGCAAGGAATCCAAAGACGAAGGCCAGCGTGGTCAACGCGGTCGTGGCCGCAACGACCGCAACAGCAGCCCGCGCAGCGAAGGCCAAGGTGAAAACGCTGGCCGCCGTGGCGAGCGCAACGAAGGACGCGCAGGCCGCTCGGAGCGCCCAGAAGGCGAAGGCCGTGACGGCGCCCGCCGGGAACGGGGTGAACGCGGCGAGCGGGGTGAGCGCCAAGGCGCCGACCGGGGTCCGCGCGCCGACGGCGCTGTTCGCGGCGAGCGCCGCGAACGGGGTCGCGACGACAGCGCCACCCGTGCAGACGCCGCGCAAGCTGCGCCCGTGACCGGTGACGCCGCCACAGAAGCGGCAGCGCAGAACACCGAGCCGCGCCGTGAACGCAGCGAACGGGGCGAGCGCGGTGAAGGCCGTCGCCGTGGTGGCCGTGGTGAAGGTCGCCGCCAACCGGGCGCCGAAGACGCCGCCAGCGCCGACCAAGCGTTGAGCATGGACGCAACGGCCACGGCGCCTGCAACGGACAGCCCGGCTGGCGAAGCCCCCGCAGCCGAAGGCCGCGCACCGCGCGAGCGTCGCAGCCGTGACCGTTATGGCCGCGACCGCCGCCAGGCCAACGAAGATGGCGCGACCGAAACCCCGGCCGCCGATGAACTGAACGTCCCGGTCAGCGCGGCGGCCGACGAAGCCGCACCCACACGCTCCTACTTCACGCTGCCAGCCGCAGCCAATGAAACACAGCCGAACGTGGCCGAGGTGCCGGCCGAAGCCATCGCACAGCCGGCCCCCGCCCAAGCTGAGCCCTCCCCGGAAGCCCCGGTGGCCGTGGCCCCGCCAGTGCCCGAAAGCGCGCCAGCGGCCCAGGCCTTCCAACTGAAGGTGGATCAACTGGCCACGATCGCCGAACAGGCTGGCTTGCAGTGGATTCAGTCCGACACCGAGAAGGTGATCCAGGTGCAAGCCGCGATTGCGGCGGAACCCAAGCCGGTGCACGTGCCACGCCCCCCCAAACCGGTGGCGGTGGTGGACGAAGGCCCGCTGGTGCTGGTGGAAACCCGCCGCGACCTGCGCGAGATGAAACTGCCTTTCGACGCCTGACCCACGGACCACTGCCATGAGCACCCCAACCGATGCTTTTCCGGTGGTCCCCGATCTGCACTGGGGTGACGAGTTGCACACCGGCGACGCCCGCATGGACGACACCCACGAGGAGTTCGTGGACATGCTGGCCCGCCTGCGGGCCATGGAAGCCGGCCCGGCGCAGTTGGACCTCTACCGCGAGCTGACCCGCCACACCGAAGCGCATTTCGCCCAGGAAGACCGCTGGATGGTGGCGACCGGCTTCGCCACCGACAACTGCCACGCCTCGCAACACAACAGCATCCTCGAAACCATGCGGGCGGTGGAAACCCACTACCTGCAAGGCGATGCCGAGATCCTGGGCCGCATGGCCGATGCGCTGGCCGAGTGGTTCCCGGCCCACGCCAACAGCATGGACGCCGGTCTGGCACAGCACATGAAGTCGGTGCAGTTTGACAGCCGCACAGAAACGCTGGCCGACCCGTCGCTGGTCCGCCCGGCCACCATGAGCGGCTGCGGCAGCGTCAGTTGCAGCTGAACGCAATACACGCCCGACTCGATTACCCCGGTGCCTCACAGCCCGGGGTATTTTTTTTCAAACTGCAAACGCCTGCTTTCACAACCGTCCCACACGGAGCACCGCTACCATCGCTGCACACCACCTATAGGAGACTGTGCATGCCCGTGATCACCAACATCGAAGACCTGCGCGTCTTGGCCGAGAAGCGGGTGCCCCGCATGTTCTACGACTACGCCGACAGCGGCTCCTGGACCGAGGGCACCTACCGCGCCAACACCGAGGACTTCCAGAAAATCAAGCTGCGCCAACGCGTGGCGGTGAACATGGACAACCGCAGCACCGCCACCCAGATGGTGGGCATCGACGTCAAGATGCCGGTGGCGATCGCGCCGGTCGGCCTGACCGGCATGCAGCATGCCGACGGCGAAATCCACGCGGCGCGGGCCGCTGAGAAGTTCGGCATCCCATTCACGCTGTCCACCATGAGCATCTGCTCGATCGAGGACATTGCCGAACACACCAGCGCGCCGTTCTGGTTCCAGCTCTACATGATGCGCGACCGCGAGGCGATGGCCAACATGATCGAGCGCTGCAAGGCCGCCAGGTGCAGCGCGCTGGTGCTCACGCTGGATCTGCAGGTGATTGGCCAGCGCCACAAGGACCTG
>CAZGDZ010000374.1:0-2536 GCA_964524855.1 uncultured Macromonas sp. | reverse complement strand
GCGCCACCACCGCCAGCAGCGAGTCGGCAAAGTTGAACGGGTCCATGCCCATGTCCAGCAGGCGAACCACGGTTTCGGGCGCGCTGTTGGTGTGCAGGGTGGACAGCACCAGGTGCCCCGTCAGCGACGCTTCGATCGCCACCTGCGCCGTTTCCTGATCGCGGATTTCGCCCACCATGATCACGTCCGGGTCGGCGCGCAAGAAGGCCCGCAAGGCTTTGGCAAACGTCCAGTCGATGCGCGGGTTGACCTGGACCTGGCGCAGGTCGGGGTTGCTGATCTCGATCGGGTCTTCGGCGGTCCAGATCTTGCGGTCCGGGGTGTTGATGTGCTGCAGCACCGAATGCAGCGTGGTCGTTTTGCCCGAGCCGGTGGGGCCCACGCACAGCACCATGCCGTGCGGCCGTTCGATCGCCGCGCTCAGCACGGCGTGGTTTTCCGGGGTCAGGCCCAGTTGGTCCAGCGGCAGCGGTTTGGCCGAAGACAGCAGCCGCATCACCACGTCTTCCGCCCCGTTGAAGGTGGGGATGGTGGCCACCCGCAGTTCCAGCTTGTGCTGCGGCGAGAACTTGGCGAAGTCGATCTTGCCGTCCTGCGGCTTGCGGCGTTCCGAAATGTCCAGCTCGCACATGATCTTGATGCGGCTGACAATCGCGTTGCGGTAGGTGTGCGGCAGCTCCATGTAGGGCACCAGCCGGCCGTCCTTGCGCAGGCGGATGCGCACCTTGCGCTTGTTGGGGTGGGTCTCGATGTGCACGTCCGAGGCGCCCTGGCTGTGCGCCTCGATGATGATGGTGTTGATCAGCCGCACCAGCGAGTTGTCGGATTGCTCGATCTGACCCAGCCCGTCGCTGGCATCGTCCTTGACTTCCAGTTCCAGCGATTCGAGCAGCTGGTCCGAGGTGGCGCTGGGCTGGTTGCCATTGCCACTGTCGCTGGTCCCGGAGGTCCGGCTGCTGTCTCCACTGTCCATGCCAAAGCGGGCGTAAGCTTCAGAGATGGCGCGGTTGTTCAGGCTGCCACTGGCCAGCGCGGCCACCACCTTGGACTGTAGCGAAAACTCCAGTTCTTCGATCATCCCCCGGCGCGAGGGATCTTCGGCCGCCACCACCAGCAGGCCGTTGCGCCACAGCACCGGCACGATCTGGTGGCGTCGGGCCACCGCCTGGGGCACGCGCCGCAGGGCTTCGGCGTCGAGTGGGAATTTGGCCAGGTCCACCACCGGGTAACCCATCTTGCGCGCCAGCGCCACGCGCAGGTCTTCGCGGGTGAGTTGGCCGCTTTGGACCAGCAGTTCACCCAAGGGCACGCTGCGCTCGGACTTTTGTTTTTCCAGCGCTTCCCCAAGCTGCTGCTGGCTGACCAGGCCGAGCGCCGTCAGCGCCTCCCCAATCCGCACCAACGGCATGCGGGATTGTTCTTCCAGCGCCAGCAGCAGCTGTTCGGGTTTGACGATTTCCTTGATCACCAAGTAGTCGCCCAGCTTGCGGTTGCGCAGGTTTTCCTGTTCGCGAGCGGCGTGTTCCACCTGTTCGGAGGTGACGGCTTTTTGCTCGACCAGCACCTGGCCGATCGCTTCGCCCAGGTGCAGGTCGCGGTAGGCATTGCGGGGCAGGAACACCCGCTGTACATGGTCCAGCTCGTTCAGCGGTGGGAACAGGAACAGCCCTTGCGCCGTTTCCACGTGCCCGACGGTTTCGCCGTTTTGCTGGCTGCCGTCTTGCAAACTGAGGGTGTAGGGCAGGCGGGTGCGGTATTCCAGCAGTTGGGAGTGGGCAAAGTCGTCGTTTTGCTCAACCGACAGCTGAGGCTTCAGCGGCGCGTCCAGCACAATGCGCCGGAACATGTCGAAGCGCAGCGGCATCACCGCCCGCGACGGCGGCACCTGGATGTGCGCGGTGCGTTGATCCAGGTCGAGCGAGACCAGCACGCAGGGCCGGGTCTGGCCGTTGGGCCCTTCGACCTTGCAGGGCAACCCTTCGGCGACTTCAGCCGCGTCCGACAGGTAGCTGGGGAATGGCGGTGTCGGCCAATGGAGGGCGGGCAGGCCCTGGCGTGCGGTGCCAGTGGCACTGGAAAACGACGAGGGTGAAAAGTTCATAAGTGAAGCTACCTGCTGGGGCGGCAACCATTATGCGCTGATTTTTGTACACACTCTTCCCTCCCTGGGTGGTCCTATCGGGCCTGTCCGGGGCGGTATTGGATCGCCTCGGCCACGTGGGGCGGCTCCAGGACTTCGCTGCCGGCCAGGTCGGCGATGGTGCGGGCCACCCGCAGGGTGCGGTGCAGCGCCCGGCCCGACCAGCCCATGCGGTGGGCGGCGTGGTGCAGCAAGTCCCGGGCGCCGGGGGCCAAGCTCGCATGCTGCTCCAGCCGCTCGCCTTGCAGAGTTTGGTTGGCGCTGCCCTGACGGGCCAGGGCTTTGGCGTGGGCCGCTTCGACCCGGCTTTTCACGGTCGCGGTGGACTCACCCGGCGTGGCCGCCATCAGCACCTGGGGTGCCAGCACCGGCACTTCCACGTGCAAATCGATGCGG
>CAZGDZ010000373.1:0-2537 GCA_964524855.1 uncultured Macromonas sp. | reverse complement strand
CATGCCGGCGTTGGCAGCTATTACGGGCCTTTCGATGCCCACCATATTTTTGAAGAGATTCACAAAGGCTGCCTTGAAACCCAGGCGCTGAAAATCGACTGGACCTTCTGGTGTTACAAGTGCGGTGGCATGGCCTCGGCGCGCACCTGCCCGCATGGTGAAGCTGATCGCCTGCTGCTGTCCGGCACCAAGTTGCGCAAGATGCTCTCCGAAGGTGGCGAGGTGCCCTCGGAGTTTTCTCGGCCTGAAGTGCTGGAGGTGCTGCGCGCCTACTACGCAAGTCTGGCCGAGCATGAGAAGGTCGAAGTCAAGTTATCCGGACATTCGGCCCGCTGAAATATCAGTCCCCACGTATTCCCAAGCGTTTTTTGACGATCCACACGTAACCTAGGAGTAGAAACCAAATGCCAACCTTTGTTCGTACCGAGAAGTGCGATGGCTGCAAGGGGCAGGACAAGACCGCCTGCATGTACATCTGCCCGCACAATCTGATGAAGCTGGACAAGGACGGTTCCGAAACCGGCCATGCCATGAAAGCCTTCAACCAGGAGCCGGAGCAGTGCTGGGAGTGCTATTCCTGCGTCAAGATTTGTCCGCAGGGCGCGATCGAGTGCCGCCATTACGCTGACATCGTGCCGCTGGGTGGTTCCGTGCAACCGCTGCGTGGCTCGGATTCCATCATGTGGACCATCAAGTTCCGCAATGGCACGCTGAAGCGTTTCAAGTTCCCGATCCGTACCACGGCCGAAGGCTCGATCGATCCTTACGGCAACAAGCCGATGCCGAAGATGTCCGAACTCACCGTCGATGGGGTGTTTACCCGCGCCGTCATGGGTGGTTTCCGCGCCGGCAACCCTGCTGAACTGATCCGCAAGTAATTGACCAATCGAGGAACCAAAAATGGCTGGAACATTTGAAGCACCGGAAGTCGTCTACGAAGAACTGGACATTCTGCTTGTCGGCGGCGGCATGGCCTGCTGCGGCACGGCATATGAGATCATGCGCTGGGCCGAAGCACTCAAGGCCGAGACCGGCAAGGAACTCAAGATCAAGCTGGTCGACAAAGCCGCCATGGACCGCTCCGGCGCCGTGGCCCAGGGCCTGTCCGCGATCAACACCTACATCGGCGACAAGCAGGATCCGGCCGACTACGCGCGCATGGTCTCCAACGACCTGATGGGTATCACCCGTGACGACCTGGCCTACGACGTGGGCCGCAACGTTGACGACTCCGTGCACCTGTTCGAAGAGTGGGGCCTGCCGATCTGGAAGACCGCGCCGGACGGCGTGCGTCACGACGGCGCGGAAGCCATCAAGGAAGGCCTGCCGGCACTGAAGGATGGCGGCCAGCCGGTCCGTTCGGGCAAGTGGCAGATCATGATCAACGGCGAATCCTACAAGTGGATCGTTGCTGAAGCCGCCAAGAAGGCGCTCGGCCTCGACCGCATCCAGGAGCGCGTGTTCATCGTTCACCTGATCAACGACAAGAATGACCCGACCCGCATCGCCGGTGCCGCTGGCTTCTCCGTCCGCGATAACACGATTTACATCTACAAGGCCAAGGCCGTCATTCTGGCTGCCGGCGGTTGCGTCAACCTGTTCCGTCCCCGTTCCGTCGGCGAAGGTCAGGGCCGCGCCTGGTACCCGGTGTGGAACGCCGGTTCCACCTACTCGATGGCGGCGGAAGCCGGCGCCGAGCTGACCATGATGGAAAACCGCTTCGTGCCCGCCCGCTTCAAGGACGGTTACGGCCCGGTCGGCGCCTGGTTCCTCCTGTTCAAGGCCCGTGCAGCCAACGCCTACGGCGAAGACTACATGACCAAGAACAAGGACATGCTGAACGACTACCCGCCCTATGGTCAGGCTGCCGTTCCCGCTTCCTGCCTGCGTAACCACCTGATGCTCAAGGAGATGAAGGAAGGTCGCGGCCCGATCTACATGGACACCGTCACCGCGCTGGCCAAGCTGCGCGAGACTCTGTCGCCGAAGGAAGTGAAGCACCTCGAAGCCGAAGCCTGGGAAGACTTCCTGGACATGTGTATCGGCCAGTGCGGCATCTGGGTTGGCGAGAACATCGAGCCCGAGAAGAAGATGTCCGAACTGATGCCGACCGAGCCCTACCTGCTCGGCTCGCACTCCGGCTGCTGCGGCATCTGGGTGTCCGGCCCGACCGACCTCGGCGCGCCGACCAAGGAAGAGTTCGATGGCGTCCCCGCTCACCTGCCGTCCGGCTGGAACTGGGGCTATCGCGGCATGACCACCGTCAAGGGCCTGTTCACGGCTGGCGACGGCGTGGGCGCTGCCGGCCACAAGTTCTCCTCCGGTTCGCACACCGAAGGTCGTCTGGCCGCCAAGGCCATGGTCAAGTACTGCATGGACAACGCCGATCTCAAGCCTGAGCTCGACGAGACCCCCGAGCAGATCGCCGAAGCCATCTGGAAGCCGGTCCGCAACTTCCTCGAGTTCAAGGACTACTCGACCGCCATCGACGTCAACCCCAACTACATCACGCCCAAGATGCTGCAGTTCCGCCTGCA
>CAZGDZ010000372.1:0-2537 GCA_964524855.1 uncultured Macromonas sp. | reverse complement strand
CACAGGCTTCTGGCCGTCGCACACGTCGGGCAGCGCGCGGCCCTTCACCACGCTCAGTGCGTACTCCAGGTAGGCCCGCTGCGCGTAGGCGGCCAGGCTGTCGGGGTCGCCTGCGGCATCGGCAGGCTGAGTGTCGGATGGAGGCAAAAGATCGAAGCTCATGCCTTTATTGTCCATGAGTGGCGTGTTTACACTGGAACCCCATGCAACCCACACTCACCTCCGCACACAAAGACATGGCCCAGCGCAGTGTGTTGTGCTGGCTGGGGACTGGCAGTGCTACCAGCTGTACCCATCAGATACCACCGAAGCCTCACAGATAGAGGCGGCACTGCGGACCTATGGTGTTAACAGAAATGACCACCCTGTTGAGTGAAACAGTGGGTCGAGATAAACACGTCCGTGTCCAAATTCTTCTTGATTTCAGCAATCTGGACGCTATATAACGACCAAAACATGCTAAAAAGCGAAGCATGTGCAGAGCGGCTGTATAACGCCAGCGTTCATACACACGCACAGCAAATACTTCAGTAAATAGATGACTTTCAGGGGGCGCATGAAGATGTGTGCTGCAAGTAAGACCTGGGTGCACCCCGGTGTTTCTCACGTCCAACTACTTAGTCGAACACACTCACAGACCTACGGTCTGTGAGATGCCCACTTCGGACGTTAGGCAAAGCCATGGACACCCCCGAAGAAAAGTATCAGCGCATGGCGACGGCCATGCAAAAGGTAGCGATTGAACTCAAAGGTGAAAGCGAGCGCGGGTGCGTCGTTTTGGCGTTCGCGTGGATGGATGACCAACTGACCAACAACCTCAGAAAGTTCCTTCTACCATCAGCGCAGCAATCCGCGAAAGCAGATGAGCTTCTCGGTGTCGGTCGCCCCATAGGTGACGCCGCCACCAAGATTGATCTCTGCTTACGTCTTGGGCTTTTGCACCAACACACGCACAAGAGCCTCCACATGTTCAGGCGTTTGCGCAACGACTTCGCTCACATGGCCTCCGATCTTTCGTTCTCTACGCCGAGCATCCACGATAGGGTGCTAGCCATCTTCGACAACGAAGAATTAGTAATACGAGGATTGTGGGAATCGATTGTTCAAGACCCAGAGGTGAGGGCAGCCACGGAGCATGACCGCAACAAGAGCGGACCGCACATAATTCGCACAGCTCTTGGCACTCGTAGTCTGTTTGAGCACACCGCAGCATCACTTGTAGCGGGGCTTATATCAATCGAATATGCCCTGGCTCCAATCAAACCACCAGGGCGCGTAAATACCTAACTGGGCGGTCAAGCGGACGCCAACACTGGCCACGGCTTTGCCATCTTCATGGCTAGTGCTGGTGGCCTCCACCCTAGCAGGCTCCGGCGCCGCTTACCTTGTGCGTTAAGCTTGCTCCTCTAGGGATGGTGTTCAAAACACGTTTGCCAGTGGTTGCTGAGGCGAGACATTCCACATAGTGACGATTTCGGCGTTTTTTGGGTTGCAAACAAGGGCATTTCGCCCTTGTGGCAGGCCCTTTGCCCGATTTCGGGCGAACTCATCCCTGCAACCCCCGCAAAAGACTTCGCCGTGCCATCCACAGATTGGACAGCGCAAACAACGTCATCAGGTTGGCGGTGTTCTTGGCCAGACCACGGTACTTGACCTTGGTGTAGCCAAACTGCTGCTTGATGACCCGAAACGGGTGCTCAACCTTGGCCCGGATACGGGCCTTGGTTTGCTCCAGCTTGTCCAGGATGACCCCCATGGGAGTGCTCTTGTCCAGTGCTCGACGTTTGCCAGGGCGCATGGCCACATGCCAGTTGGCCTCGATGCCTTGGACTTCTTCGCGTTTGGCCACGCCCTGGTAGCCCGCATCGGCGAACACGTCTGTTTCTTCACCGTGGACGAGCGCACTGGCCTGCGTCACGTCGTTCACGTTGGCGGCTGTGCCGACCACGGTATGAACCAACCCGGAATCGGCGTCAACGCCGATGTGTGCCTTCATGCCGAAATGCCACTGGTTTCCCTTCTTGGTCTGGTGCATCTCGGGGTCACGTTCCCCGTCCTGGTTCTTGGTCGAACTTGGCGCAGCAATCAAGGTGGCGTCCACCACCGTGCCCTGCTTGAGCATCAAGCCTTTGTCGGCTAGGGTGGCATTGACCACGGCCAGTATCTGTGGGGCCAGTTGGTGTTCTTCGAGCAGGTGACGAAAGCGCAGGATGCTGACCCGGTCGGGGATGCGCTCGACGCTGGAGAGGCCCGCGAACTCGCGGTACAGCGCGGTCTCGAACAGGGCTTCTTACATGGCCAGGTCACTCAGGCCGATCCACTGCTGCAAGAAATGAATGCGCAGCATAGTCACCAACTCAAACGGCGGGCGCCCGGTCTTGGCGCGAGGTGCGTGAGGGGCAATCAGCGACAGCAACTCGGTCCACGGCACCACCAGGTTCATTTCGTCGAGAAACACCGCTTTGCGCGTGCGCCGCGTGCTCAGGTTCAGGCCAAGTTCTTGTTGGGTCATGACGCCATTGTTCCTGTCCCACCTC
>CAZGDZ010000371.1:0-2539 GCA_964524855.1 uncultured Macromonas sp. | reverse complement strand
GCAGCAACCACCGCACCGACGCCTACGGCGGATCGATCGAGAACCGCGCCCGCCTGCTGCTGGAGGTGATGCAGGCGGTGTGCGACGAAATTGGCGCCGACCGCGTGGGCGTGCGCCTGTCGCCGGTGACGGCCGCGAACGACGCACAAGACGACGCCCCGCAACCGCTGTTTGAGCACGTGGTGCGGGCGCTGGCCCCGCTGGGCCTGGCCTACCTGCACATCGTCGAAGGGCAGACCGGCGGCCCGCGCGACCACCAGCAAGGCCCGCTCCCATTCGACTACGCCGCCCTGCTGGGCGCCTACCGCGACGCCGGCGGCCAAGGCGCCTGGATGGTGAACAACGGCTACGACGCCGCGTTGGTGCAAGCCGCGCTGAGCAATGGCGCCGATCTGGTGGCGTTTGGCAAGGGTTTCATTGCCAACCCGGACCTGACGCGCCGGCTGCGCCAAGGCGGCCCGTTCAACCAGCCCGACCGCAACACCTTCTACGGCGGCGGCCGCGACAACGAAAAAGGCTACACCGACTACCCGGCGCTGGCCTGAACCAGGTCGATGGTGAGGGTGAGGTCGAACGCGGGCGCTTTGGGCTCCCGCACAAACGCCTCGAACGCCTCCAGCGCCAGCGGGGGCGAGAACCAATAGCCCTGGAACAGGTGGCAACCGTGGTCACGCAGGTAGCCCCACTGCGCCTCGGTTTCCACCCCCTCGGCAATCACCTTCAGGCCCAGGCTGCGGCCCAGCGCCAGCATGGAGCCGACAATGGCCACGTCGCTTTCGTCCTCCAGCAGGTCCTGCACAAAGCTTTTGTCGATCTTGAGTTCGTCCAGCGGCAGGCGCTTGAGGTAGCTGAGCGACGAAAAGCCGGTGCCGAAATCGTCCAGTGACAGCGTCACGCCGTGGGCCTTGAGTTCGGCCAGCTTGTCGGCAATGGTCTGCACGTCCTGCACCAACACGCTCTCGGTCAGTTCCAGGCGCAAGCGCTCCGGGGCCACAGCGGCCCCTTTCAGCGTGTCGATCACCCGGGGCACAAAGTCCGCCTGGTGCAACTGCGCCGCACTGACGTTGACCGACAGCACCAGCGGCGCCAACGCCGGATCGCGTGCCCACAACGCCAGCTGGCGGCAGGCCTCAACCAACACCCAGTCACCCAGCGGCAGAATCAAACCGGTGCGTTCGGCCAGCGGAATGAACTCCCCCGGCATGACCAACCCGCGCGTGGGGTGGCGCCAGCGCACCAGCGCCTCGGCGCCCACCACGCCACGCTCCGCATCCACCTGCGGCTGGTAGTGCAACACCATCTGGCCGCGGTCCAGCGCCTTGCGCAACTCGATCTGACGCGCGGTCAACGGCGAAGCGTCGGTCTGCAAGATGTACAGCATGGCGAACAGGGTGGACACCGCCAGCACCGCGTTGATCCAACTGCCCCAGACGCGCAAGGCATCGGGCAAGCGGAAAGCGCTGCCCCAGCCAGCCTGTGTCGCTGAGAACACCAGAAACAGCCCCAGACACAGCAATGGCGCACCACGCGCCAGCCAGGGCTTGTCGTGGCGGAACGCCACCAGCGCAAACACCGCCAGCGGCAACAGGTACAAATGGACCGAGCGCGGCGCAGCGGCGGAAGGCACGTCCAGCAGCAACGACTGCAACACCAGCACGGCCAACACCACCGGCAAGATGAGCAACGCGGCCGAACGCAACCGCCGCTGCCACGCCAGCGCCACCACCCCTGCGCCGGCGGTGAAGATCAGCACGTCGGAGGCGACCAACCACCACCACCCCTGCGACCCGAAATAAGTGCCCCACCACAGGGCCGCCACCATCATCACCGAGCCCCCGGCCAGCAACATGCGCCGCACGCGCCGGCGGTGCAACGCTTCCTCCGCTGAGAGGTCCCAGTCGGCAACAGCGCTGGGCTCGGGGTGATTCATACTTCTATCATATCGGACTGTCGATGCGGATCCAAGTGGTTTTGGTTTCGGTGTATTTGTCGAAAGCGTGCAGCGACTTGTCGCGCCCCACCCCGCTCTGCTTGAAGCCGCCAAACGGCACGGTGATGTCGTCCTCGTCGTACTGGTTAACGTGCACCGTACCCGCACGCAGGGCTCGCGCGACGCCATGGGCCTTGTTGATGTCGCGCGTCCACACCGCTGCCTGCAGTCCATACACGCTCTGGTTGGCCTGGCGCACCACGTCGGCAGCGTCGGTGAAGGACAGCACGCTCAGCACCGGGCCGAAGATTTCTTCACGGGCAATCGTCATGGCGTTGTTCACGCCGTCAAAGATGGTGGGCTGCACGTAGCAGCCGCCCGCCACGGGCTCCACCGCTTCGCCGCCCGCCAGCAGCTTGGCACCTTCGGCCTTGCCGGATTCGATGTAGCGCATCACCGTGTTGAGCTGGGTGGTGTCCACCAGCGCACCCATCACGGTGTTCTTGTCCAGCGGGTTGGCGGGCTGGTAGGCGGGCACCTTGGCCAGGGCCTTTTCCAGGAAGGCGTCTTTGATGGACGCTTCCACGAACAGGCGCGACGGCGCGTTGC
>CAZGDZ010000370.1:0-2546 GCA_964524855.1 uncultured Macromonas sp. | reverse complement strand
GAAGTACTGCGCCACCTTGCGCACGATGCGCACCACCTCGCGCTGCCAGGGTTCCAGCAAGGGGGCGTGCTTTTCGATGAAGTAGAGCAGGTTTTCCTCCGGCTCCTCCGGGAAACGCTGGGGCTGGGCCACCGCTTCCTTGCCCGGCGCCTGGGGCAACGTGCGCCACAGCTCGTTCACCTGTTGCTGCAAATACGCCTCGCGCTCGCGCTGGCGCAGGCGCTCCTTATCCAACGACAGCTTGGCCGGGTGCCGGTAGCGGTCCACGCCCACGTTCATCAGCGCGTGGCAGGCATCGAGCAAAGCCTCCACCGCCGCCACCCCGTGGCGCTCCTCGCAATCGGCAATGAAGTTGCGCGCGAACACCAGGTAATCGATGATGGCGTCGGCCGAGGTCCAGGTGCGAAACAGGTGGTTGCCCTTGAAGAACGCGTTGTGCCCATAGGCCGCGTGCGCGATCACCAGCGCCTGCATGGTCAGGGTGTTTTCCTCCATCAGGTAGGCGATGCAAGGGTTGGAATTGATGACGATCTCGTACGCCAGCCCCATCTGCCCGCGCTGGTACTGCTTGGCCTGCGCCAGGTAGTGCTTGCCGAAGGACCAGTGGTGGTACAGCATCGGCATGCCGATGGAGGCGTAGGCGTCGAGCATCTGCTCGGCGGTGATGATCTCGATCTGGTGCGGGTACAGGTCCAGTTGGTGCCGATGCGCCAGCCGCTCCAGCGCCGCATCGTATTGCCGCAGCGCGTCGAAAGTCCACTCCGAGCCCTGGGGCAGGGGCGTGGCTCGGTGGCGGGGCGACGGGCGGCGGCTCATGGCAGTCTCCGGCCGTCAGGCCAGCCGCTTTTTGAACAGGCTGCGGAACACCGGGAAGATGTCGGCCGGCTCGGTGATGCGCTGCATGGCAAAGCGGCCCTCGTGCTCGGGCAGCAGCTTCGCGTACTCCGACCACAGGTTGCGCGGCTGGTCGTCGGCAATTTCGATGTAGGCGTAGTACTGGCACAGCGGCAGCAGCGATTCGTCGAGCAGCGTGCGGCACAGCGGGGAGTCGTCGTTCCAGTTGTCGCCGTCCGAAGCCTGGGCCACGTACACGTTCCAGGCCTGGCTGCCAAAGCGCTCGCGCACGATCTTGAGCGTCAATTCCAGCGCACTGGACACCACCGTGCCGCCCGATTCGCGGGAATGGAAGAACTCGTCCTCGTCCACCTCGGCCGCCTGGGTGTGGTGGCGCACGAACACCAGCTCGATGCGCTCGTAGCTGCGGCGCAGGAACAGGTAGAGCAGCATGAAAAAGCGCTTGGCCACCTGCTTGCGCTCCTCGTCCATCGAGCCCGAGACATCCATCAGGCAGAACATCACCGCCTGGGTGGAAGGTTGCGGCACGCGCACGCGGTGGGTGTAGCGCAGGTCAAACTCGTCGATGAACGGAATGGCCTCCAGCCGCGCACGGAGGCGGGCCATGTCGTCCTTCAGATCCTGCGCACGCGGGTCGCCCTCGCCACGCTCGGCCACCACCTGTTCCCACTCGCGCTGCAAGGCCTCCAGGCGCTGGCGCAACGGTGTGCCGTGGGCAATGCGCCGGCCCGCCGCGCCGCGCAAGCTGCGGCGGATGCTGATGTTGGCGGGCGTGCCGGTCTGGGTGTAGCCAGCGCGGCGGCTCTGGTATTCCTTGATCTGCGCGAGCTGGGTCTTGACCAGGTTGGGCAGGGCCAGGTCGTCGAAAAAGATGTCGAGGAACTCCTCGCGCGTCAGGGTGAAAACGAAGTCGTCCAGGCTTTCGCCGTCCTGGCTGGCCTGTCCACCACCCCGGCCAGACGAACCGCTGGGCCGGTCCAGCTCGTCGCCCACCACGAACCGGTCGTTGCCGGCGTTGACGCGGCGCCACACCCCCGCACGCCCATGGCGGAACTGGGGCTCCGAAATGTCCTTGCCGGTGATGCGCACCTCCTCGCCGGCGTCGATGTCGCGCACATTGCGCCGCCCAATGGCCTGGCGCACGGCGTCGCGGATCTGCCCCTTGAAGCGGCGCAGAAAACGCTGGCGGTTCACGGTGCTCTTGTTGCGAGCATCGTTGCGCCGATCGACGATGTGCACCATCTGGCTCATGAACCTGCTCCCACCAAGGTTGTGGCCCCTGCCCCGGGGCACGCTCAGGACGACTTGCGCACCCGCAAATACCATTCGGCCAGCAGGCGCACCTGGCTTTCGGTGTAGCCCTTGGCCACCATGCGGTTGACGAAGTCCTGGTGTTTTTTCTGCTCGTCGGCGCTGCCTTTGGCGTTGAAGGAAATGACCGGCAGCAAGTCCTCGGTGGTCGAAAACATCTTTTTCTCGATCACCGCGCGCAGTTTCTCGTAGCTGGTCCAGGCGGGGTTTCGGCCGTCGTGCTTGGCCCGGGCGCGCAACACGAAATTCACCACCTCGTTGCGGAAGTCCTTCGGGTTGGAAATGCCCGCCGGCTTTTCGATCTTCTCCAGCTCGTCGTTCAGGGCCGAGCGATCCAGCATCTCGCCGGTGTTCGGGTCGCGGAACTCCTGGTCCTGAAT
>CAZGDZ010000369.1:0-2552 GCA_964524855.1 uncultured Macromonas sp. | reverse complement strand
GGCCAAGCAAGCCGGCATGGATGCCCGCCTGCACGACGTTTGCACCACCTGCATCGAAACCTTCCGCCTGCTGACCGCGCTGCTCAAGCCGGTACTGCCGGCGCTGGCGGCGCAAGTGGAAGCCTTCCTGCAGTGCGACCCACTGACCTACGCCAACGCAGCCACCCCGCTGGGCGCCGGCCACACCATCGCCACCTACAAGCACCTGATGCAGCGGGTGGACATCAAGTTGCTGGAGGCCCTGTTCGAGCCGCCCGCGGCGCCCGAACCCGAGAAAACCGTGCCCGGCGGCGAGGAGATCGCTCCCACCATTTCCATCGACGACTTCGCCAAGGTGGACCTGCGCATTGCCCGCATCGAAGCCTGCGAACCGGTGGAAGGCTCCACCAAGCTGCTGCGCCTCACGCTGGACGTGGGCGAAGGCCGCACCCGCAACGTCTTTTCAGGCATTGCCAGCATGTACAAGCCCGAAGACCTCGTCGGCAAGCTCACGGTGATGGTGGCCAACCTGGCCCCGCGCAAGATGAAGTTTGGCGTGAGCGAAGGCATGGTGCTGGCCGCCAGCCATGCGGACGAAAAAGCCCAACCCGGCATTCACGTGCTGCAGCCGTGGCCGGGCGCACAGCCGGGCATGCGCATCCACTGAGCGGACGGCATCGTGCACCCCGAGCTGCGCGGCTGGGTTGACGTGCAACGCACGCAGCAGGCGAATGTGCGCCTAGGGCTCACGCTGGCCTTCGTGGCTGGCGCCGCCAACGCGGGCGGGTTCCTGGCGGTGGGGCAATACACTTCGCACATGACGGGGGTGGTCTCTTCGGTGGCCGACCAGATCGTGCTGGGCCACTGGACGCTGGCCATCGCGGGCATAGGCTCGCTGCTGGCCTTCCTGGCCGGGGCCATGACCACCGCCTGGATGGTCAACTGGGGGTTGCGCCATTCGCTGCAAAGCGCCTTTGGCCTGCCCCTGCTGATCGAAGCGGTGGCGCTGCTGCTGTTCGGCCTGTTCGGTGCGGCCATCAGTCTGCTGGCGACCCTCTTCCTGCCGCTCACGGTGGTGTTGCTGTGCTTCATCATGGGCCTGCAGAACGCCGTCATCACCAAAATCTCTAAGGCCGAAATCCGCACCACCCACCTCACCGGTCTGGTCACGGATCTGGGCATCGAGCTGGGCAAGCTCATGTATGTGAACCGTCACCCGCAGCACTCCCCGGTGCAGGCCAACCGCGACAAGCTGCGCCTGCAGGCGCGCATGATCGGCAGCTTCTTCATAGGGGCATTGCTGGGCGCCTGGGGCTTCAAGCACCTGGGCTACGTCAGCACGCTGCCCCTGGCGGTGATGTTGCTGCTGTTGGTGTGGCGCCCCGTGGCCGCCGACTTGCGGAAGCACTGATCTGCCCTCTAAGTCCGCAAAAACGCTACCAACAGCCGTCAAACTGGTAGAAACCCGAAGATGCAGCTGACAGCTTTGTAAGCTTCAGCGCACTGACAGAGTTGTAACATAGGGCATGATCAATCTGCCACCCTTGGCTACGTTTCGCCCCCGCTTGCTCCAAGACCTTCGGGGCTACAACGCGGAACGGCTGGCCAAGGACATGGGCGCAGGTGCCACGGTCGGCATCGTGGCGCTGCCGCTGGCCATGGCCTTCGCCATCGCCTCCGGCCTCAACCCCGAAGCCGGTTTGTGGACCGCCATCATCGCCGGCTTTCTCATCTCGGTGCTGGGCGGCTCGTCGGTGCAAATTGGGGGCCCGGCCGGGGCGTTCATCGTCATCGTGTACGGCATTGTGGAGCGGTATGGGCTGGCCAACCTGCTGATTTCAACCTTCAGCGCTGGGGTGCTGCTTTTTCTGCTCGGTCTGTTCAAGCTGGGCACGCTGGTGCGCTACGTGCCGGTCAGCGTGGTCATTGGCTTCACCAACGGCATTGCGGTGCTCATCGCGCTGTCCCAGTTGCGCGACGTGCTGGGTCTGTCGATCGACAAAATGCCGGCCGACTTTTTCAGCCAGATCGGTACCCTGGCCCGCCACCTGGACAGTTTCAACCCTTGGGCTTTCCTGCTCGCAGCCCTGTGCGTGTTCGGCCTGTTTCTGTGGCCACGCCTGTGGGCCAATGAATCGGGATTTCGCAAAAAGCTCGATGAAATTCAGACCGTCAGTGCGCTCAAGGCCACCTCGCGCGTACCGGCGCCGGTGATCGCGCTGGTCACGCTGTCGCTGCTGGCCTGGGCGCTGGACATGCCTGTGGAAACCATCGGCAGCCGGTTTGGTGGCATCCCCCAAAGCCTACCCGTGTTCCAGTTGCCCGCCTTCAGTTGGGAAACGGTGAAGCTGCTGGTGGTGCCCACGCTCACCCTGGCACTGCTGGGCGCCATCGAATCGCTGCTGTGTGCCCGCGTGGCCGACCAACTGTGCGACGCCCCCAAGCACGACCCCAACCAGGAACTGATGGCCCAAGGCGAGGCCAACTCGGTGGTGCCGTTCTTTGGCGGCATGCCCTCCACCGGCACCATTGCGCGCACCGTCACCAACCTCCGCGCGGGCGCCACTTCGCCG
>CAZGDZ010000368.1:0-2558 GCA_964524855.1 uncultured Macromonas sp. | reverse complement strand
GGGAACGCGCCTGCTTCCGTGACTTGTTTCGATTCCAGCACCACGTCGCTGGTGGGCGTGGCGCAGCAGGTCAGCACCAGGCCGGCGGCTTCTTCTTCAGCGCTGAGGGCTTTGCTCTGGTGCGGGCCGTGCACCACGGTGCCCGACAGCTTCTGGCATTTGCAGGAGCCGCAAGCGCCATCCTTGCAACCATAGGGCAGGCCGATGCCTTGCCGGATGCCGGCGGCCAGGATCGCTTCGTGGGGTTGGGCGTCGAAGGTGCGCCCGCTGGGTTGTACGGTGATTTGGAATGTCATACTGTCAAGGTGCAGCGGGCGCCAGCGGTGCCCCAAAGCTGCGGATTGTCTCAAATTTGCGAGGATACATGGCTGGCATGGGTGCATTGCCCGCGCGCTTTCGGCGTGAACGGGTGTTGGTGGTGGGGTGTGGCGATGTGGGCTTGCGTTGCGCCCAAGTGCTGGGCAGCGGGCAGCGGTCGCGTTTGCTGGCCCTGACGTCCTCGCCGCAGCGGTTGGAGGGGCTGCGGCGCGCTGGCCTGACGCCCTTGCTGGGCAACCTCGATGAACCCCGCAGTCTGGCCCGGCTGGCCGGGCTGGCGACGCGGGTGCTCCACCTGGCGCCGCCGCCCAACGATCAACCGGGCAACTGGCAGCAAGACCCCCGCACCCGTGCGCTGACGGTGGCGCTGGCCCGCCGTGGACGCCCGCTGCAACTGGTGTACGGTTCCACCACCGGGGTGTATGGCGATTGCGGCGGTGACACGGTGGCCGAAACCCGGACCGTGGCGCCAGCCACTCCGCGCGCGCTGCGCCGGGTGGACGCCGAAGCCCGGCTGCGTTGGTGGGGGCGGGCTTTGGGCGTGCCGGTGACGGTGTTGCGCATCCCCGGCATTTACGCCCATGATCGCGCGGGTGGACCCCGCGAGCGCCTGCTGCGAGGCACCCCAGTGTTGCGCGCCGAAGACGACGTGTACGCCGACGACCTGGCCCGCATTTGCGCAAGGGCGTTGTGGCAGGGGCCGCCCCAGCGCACCTACCACGCCAGCGACAGCACCGACCTGAAGATGGGCGACTACTTTGACCTGGCCGCTGACTTGTTCGGCTTGCCCCGGCCCCCGCGCATCGCTCGGGAAGGGGCCGAGCAGCGCTTGTCACTCATGGTGCTGAGTTTCATGAACGAGTCGCGCCGCTTGTCCAATGAGCGTGTGCAGCGAGAACTGCGGGTGCGTTTGCGTTACCCCACGGTGCGCGAGGGGTTGCAGGCTCAAGCACCCAGCGTGGTGTAAAGCAGGTAGCTGGTGTAGCCCACAAAGCTGGCCACCAGCAGGCCACCCTCCCAGCGGTTGATCCGCCCCGGTTGCCCGCTGTGTCCGTAGCCGAGCACGAACAGGGCCACGGTCAACCCAGACATCACTGCCATGTCGCGCGTCAGCACAGCAGACTCCATGCCCAGCGGATGAATGATGCCCGCCAGCCCCACCACTGCCAAGGTGTTGAACAGGTTGGAGCCGAGCACGTTGCCCATGGCCAGATCGTGCTCGTTTTTGCGAGCTGCGGCCACGCAGGAAGCCAGCTCAGGCAGGGATGTGCCCACGGCCACCACCGTCAGGCCGATGATCAGATCGCTCACACCCAGGCTTTGTGCGATGGTGACCGCTCCCCACACCAGCAGGCGCGAACTGGCCACCAGCAGCACCAGACCGGCGGCGAGCCAGAACCAGGCTTTGGCAATCGGCAACGGGTGGGCATCCAGTTCCGCTTCGGTTTCGGTGCCCAGCGCATCTCCGTTGCCTTTCAAGCCGGCACGAATCGACCAGGCCAGCAGCACCACAAACACCGCCAGCAACACCCAGGCTTCCCAGGCCTCGATCTGCAAATCCCAGACCAGTGCAACGGACAAGGCCGTGATGCCCGTCAGGATGGGAAGCTCTTGGCGAAGGATGTTGGACTGAACCACCACCGGGCTGATCAGCGCAGTGATGCCGAGGATGAGCGCGATGTTGGCGATGTTGGAGCCGTAAGCGTTGCCCAGCGCGATACCTGGACTGCCTTCCAGCGCGGACAACACCGACACCGCCATCTCCGGTGCCGAGGTGCCGAAGCCCACGATCACGACGCCGATGAGCAAAGGGGGTAGGGCGAAGTGACGGGCCACAGCCGCTGCGCCATCAATGAATTTGTCGGCGGACCAGACCAGCACTGCGAGACCGGCGACCACTGCAAGCAAAGGCAACCACATGGGCTTACATCCTGAAACAATGTTGCGCAAAGAAAAAGGGCAACACTCGGTGAATGTTGCCCTTGTATCTGGTGCCGGGGGCCGGACTCGAACCGGCACGGAGGATTACTCCGGCAGATTTTGAATCTGCTGCGTCTACCAATTTCGCCACTCCGGCGGCTGAACAGCCTTGAATTATGTCACAGTAAGGCGTTGTTACTTTTCCTCGGTGAAAATTCCGCACATGGCTTCCTCTTCGACCCCCAAAACCCCCCGTCGCAAGCCGCGCCCCAACTACCCGACCATTGAGGGGGCCATTGGCCAGACGCCGCTGGTGGCCT
>CAZGDZ010000367.1:0-2560 GCA_964524855.1 uncultured Macromonas sp. | reverse complement strand
CTGTTGATTCACCGTACAAACTGAGCCAGTGTTCACGCCGAATATTGAGCCACTGGTTTTAAGGATGTTTTGTCATTTGGTTGTGGATAAGTCTAACGGCTGGGTCGTTTGATCGGCTCCTTTCTGGGCTTTGGCCCGTGTGGTTTTGGTGATCCCCGCAGCGGCACTGGAATGCTTGAAGCGCCAGCTCTCGTTGCCGCTCTCCACGATGTGGCAGTGGTGGGTCAGCCGATCCAGCAACGCCGTTGTCATCTTGGCGTCGCCAAAGACGGTGCTCCACTCCGAGAAGTTCAGGTTGGTGGTGATGACCACGCTGGTTCGCTCGTAGAGTTTGGACAGCAGGTGGAACAGCAAGGCGCCGCCCGACTGCGTGAAGGGCAGATAGCCCATCTCGTCCAGGATCACCAGGTCTACGTACATCAGCCGGTGCGCCAACTGCCCAGCCTTGTTCTGGGCTTTCTCCAGCTCCAGCGCGTTGACCAGCTCCACCGTCGAGAAGAAGCGCACCCGCTTGCCGTGGACCCGAATCGCCTCGATGCCCAGGCTGGTGGCCAGGTGCGTCTTGCCCGTTCCGGGACCTCCGACGAAGACCACGTTGTGTGCAGACTCCGCAAAGCGCAGGGTATGCAGCTCACGCACCAGCGCCTCCTCCACATGCGCCTGGGCAAAGTCAAACCCCGCCAGGTCGCGGTGCGAGGGGAAGCGGGCCACGCGCATCTGGTATGCCATGGAGCGCACCTCGCGCTGCGCCATCTCTGCCTTGATGAGCTGGCGCAACACCACCTCGTGGTCCATCGCCTTGATGCGTGCCGTGCCCAGCACCTCCGGCCAGGCACTGGCCATGCCGTGCAGACCGAGTGCCTTGAAGTCGGTGACCAGCTCAAGCATGGCGCACCTCCTGCGGCTCGCGTAGCCGGTCGTAGCGCTTCAGATCGGCCTGCGACGGTGTCTTCAGGTCAACGGACGTGGTCGCCGGCCCCACCCGCAGCTCGGGTTCTTTCAAGCGCGACAGCACATTGAGTACGTGCTCGGCGCTGACCCGCCCGGACTGCAGGGCCAGTTCCACCGCCACCAACACCGCCTCCAGCCCGTGGGCGGTCACCGCGCTGAGCACCTGGGCCATCACCCGATCACCGCCCGCATAACGCAGCAACTGGTCTTGCAGCAGTCGCAGCGGCTCGGGCATGGTCTTGAACGGCGCGCCATTACGCAGCGCCCCGGGCTTGCGCTCGATCAGGGCAATGTAGTGGGTCCAGTCGTAGATCGTCTGGTCACGATCGAAGCAGCGCTGCAGCGTCACGCTATGGCCCTTGGGGCCCACCACCAGCAGCCGGTCGTGGTACGCCCGCAGGCTCACCACCGCATGCACCCATTCGCACGGTACGCTGTAGCGGTTGCGCTGGAAGTGGATCAGCGAGGTGGACGTCACCCGCACCGGGTCCTCCACATAGCCATTGAAGGGACGCGGGTTCGGCGTCAGGCGCAGCCTCTCGTCCTGCCACACCTCGGCCACCGTGAGCTCGTGCCACTCGGGGTGGCGCAACTCGCTCCAGGCGTCCACGCACGCCTGCTGCAACCAGGCGTTGAGCTCGCTCAGGCTGGCCCAGCGTCGCTCGCTGGCTTCACGCCAGATGCCACGCCGGCGGTCCTGCACGTTCTTCTCCACGATGCCCTTCTCCCAGCCCGCTGCGCGGTTGCAGAACTCGGGATCAAAGAGGTAGTGACCGGTCATCGCCTCGAAGCGGGCGTTGACGCTGCGCTGCTTGCCCGCGCCGACCTTGTCCACTGCCGTCTTCATGTTGTCGTAGATACCCCGCTTGGTCACCCCGCCCAGCACCGCAAAGGCCCGGGCATGGGCCTCAAACAGCATCTCGTGCGCCTGGCTGTGGAACGCCGACAGCACAAACGCCCGGCTGGCCGCCTGCTTGGTGTGCGCCACCTCCAGGCGCCGGCGCAGTCCGCCAATGAACGCGTACTCGGTGCTCCAGTCAAACTGGAACGCCTCACCCAGTTCAAAGGACAGGGGCACAAAGCCTGCCCCTCGGGCACTGTGGTCCTGCGCCAGGCGCCACTGCTTGGCAAAGCCGTACACCGGCCCACGGCTGCCACCGTAGCCCATGGCGCGCAAGGCCTCAAACATCGCCTTGATGCCACGGCGCTCGCGCTTGTTGCGGTGCTGGTCGGCCTTGAGCCAGCGGGCCAAGGTGTCCTCATAAGGCGTCAGTACGCCCTGCGCCTTCACCCGCACGGGGTACTTCGGCTCCCGCATTTCGGGCTCAGACAGCCACTTGCTGGCCGTGTTGCGCGAGATCCCCAGCCGCCGGCTGGCCTCCCGCACCGATACGCCATCCCTCAGCACGAGGCGGCGCAATTTACTCAATGTGCTCACGTTGATCACTCCTGACCACCTTGCTGAAAAATTCAGCAGCGTAGCCGTCAACGTGGCTCAATTTTCAGTGTGATCCACCCCAAAAATGGCCCAGTTTTCGTTGTGATTCAACAGGCTGGGTGAAGGGTGTGGTGGAGAAGAACGTGCAGGACAGCCGCCGGCGCATCTGGA
>CAZGDZ010000366.1:0-2562 GCA_964524855.1 uncultured Macromonas sp. | reverse complement strand
TGGCCTGCGTGCCTTTGCCAGCGCCGGGTGCGCCCAACAGAATCAGTCTCATGACTTTCCTTTTCTACAGAGAGTTTCAAACTTCAGTGACGGCCTGCCTCCGGGCCGAGTCCCCCGCACGGGAGCATGGCTTGAGCATAGCATGCGCATCCCGACGCAGACTTACAGCGTGATCGAGGCGGAGGGTGGGGCTGGAGTCAGCCTTGCTGGGGCCAGAGTGTGCGCACGCGCTCCAGGTCTTGCGGGGTGTCCACGCCCGGGCCGGGCGCGTGGTCGGTTACGTGCACAGCGATGCGTTCACCATGCCACAGCACCCGCAGTTGTTCCAGCGATTCGCAGGTTTCCAGCGGTGCAGGCTCCAACAGCGGAAAGCGCTTGAGGAAGCCCACCCGGTACGCATACAAACCAATGTGCCGCAGCGGCGCCGGGTGCGCGGGCATGACCGCCGTGGGCGAGGGCGCGGCATTCGCCCCATCGCGCCACCAGGGGATGGGCGCCCGGCTGAAGTAGAGCGCGCGTCGTGCCCGGTCCAGCACCACCTTGACGATGTTGGGGTTGTGAAATTCTGGCACCTCGGTCAGCGGGTGGGCGGCGGTGGACATCACGCAATCGGGTTGGGCGTGCAGCAGGTCGGCCACCGCCTGCACCAGCGTGGGGTCTATCAACGGCTCGTCGCCCTGCACGTTCACCACGATCGCATCGTCAGCCAAGCCGAGTTGTTGGCAGGCTTCGGCCAGTCGGTCGCTGCCGTTGGGGTGGTCGGCTCGGGTCAACACGGCGGCCACGCCGGCTTGTTGGCAGGCTTGGACAATCCGCTCGTCGTCGGTGGCCACGGTGCAGGTTTGGGCCGCGCTCTGTTGGGCGCGCTGCGCGACGCGCACCACCATCGGCAGGCCGTGAATATCGGCCAGCGGCTTGTCGGGCAGCCGCGACGACGCCATGCGCGCTGGAATCAATACATGAAAGGCTGCGGTGCTCATGAGCCGAGCCGCGCCCATTCTTCTTCGGAAATTTCGCGCGCTTCGTTTTCCAGCATGATCGGAATGCCGTCGCGCACCGGGTAGGCCAGCCGCGCGCTGCGGGAGATCAATTCTTGGGTGTCGCGCTGGTACACCAAGGGGCCTTTGGTGACTGGGCACACCAACAATTCAAGTAGTTTCGCGTCCATGGCGGGATGATAGCCCTTCCAGCGTTTGGCGCAGCGTGGCGAGCAGGTCGCCCGGCAGGGTCTGCTCCAGAGGCACAGCCCAGACGCGCTGTGCCGTCTCGCGGTCCAGCCATGGGAACAGTTTGACTGCGTCTTTTTCGGTGCACAGCCACACCGTGTGCGCCGGCTGTGATGAGAGGGCTGCGAGCAAGGTGGCCGCGTCTGCGTGGTCGGGCAGGGGCAGGGTCGCGCTCAAGGTCAGCCCTTGCGCCTGCAGCATGCCAAAAAAGGCAGCCGGTTGGGCGATGCCGGCGAGGGCAGCCACAGGGGGCGTTGCGCTCGGTGAGGCCCATTCGCGCAAAGCACGGCGTTGGCCTTGGGCGTTGACGGCGTGCGCTGCCAACCGCCGCAACGGAGCTGTTTGCACTTCAAGCACCGGCCCAGCGCCCCAGGCCGCAGCGGGCCAGGGCTCGCGCAGCATGCCGGCCGGCAGCAGCCAGCCGTTGCCCACACCGCGTTGATCGAACAGCACCAGCGTGATGTCGCGTGCCAGCGCCCAATGTTGCATGCCGTCGTCGCTGACGATGACGTCCACCTCGGGGTGCGCCTGCAACAACGCACGCCCGGCGGCTGCCCGGTCTCGGCCCACCACCAGTGGGGCGGTGGTGGCGCGGGCCAGCAACAGCGGCTCGTCGCCCACCTCCGCGCTGTCGCTGTTGGGATGGACCTGGCGGCACTGCGCACTGTGGCGCCCATGCCCGCGCGAAATCACGCCCGGTTGCCAACCCCACGCTTGCAGTTGACTCACCAGCGCAATCACCGTGGGGGTTTTACCGGCCCCGCCCACCACCACGTTGCCGACCACCACCACCGGCACCGGCAGTCGGTGGGTGACGCACCAACCGCGTTGATACGCCCAGCGCCGCGCAGCCAGCAAGCCCCGGTACAGCAACGACACCGGCCACAACAGGCGGGCCGTCCAGCCCCTGCGTTGCCAGGCCTGCTGCAAGTGTTGCTCCAGCGCCAGCCGCCAGCCATACGCTGGCACAAAACCCGTCTCAACGGCCACGGGCGTTTTGAGTCGCAAAAGTGATCTGGGGCAAGCCCGAACGCCGCGCCGCGTCCATCACGTTCACCACCGATTGGTGGCTGGCCGCCGCGTCGGCGCTGATGATCACCACCGGCTCGCCATCGCCGGACGCGGCGGTGCGCAGCGCGGTCACCAGCGCGTCCACGCCGGCGCCGTCCAGCAACTGGCCATTGACAGCGTAGCGCCCGTCTTGCGCGACCGACACCACAATATCACGCGGCGGTTGGCGGGGTTGTTCCGCATCGGCCACCGGCAGGTTGACACGCAACTCCGTGTAACGGCTGTATGTTGTGGTCAACATCAGGAAAATGAGCACCACCAGCAA
>CAZGDZ010000365.1:0-2563 GCA_964524855.1 uncultured Macromonas sp. | reverse complement strand
TGCGGGCCAGGCTGGCGGCCACCGCCACCTCATCGCCAATCGCATCGGCAAAGCCCTCGGCCAGCGCCTCGTCCGCCAAAAACCAGTGGTCCTTGCCATCGGTCAGCAGCGCCAGGGCGTCGTCAAAGCTCTTGCCGCTCTTGTCGGCGTAGGCACTCGCCATCGCCTTGCTGTAGCGGTCCAGCATGTCGGCCTGCTCGCGCAGCTCGGCGGCGTTGCCGTAGCTGTAGCCCCACGGCGCGTGAATCATCATTTGCGCGTTCTTCGCAAACGTGATCGTGTCGCCCGCCATTGCGATGTAGCTGGCACACGAAATCGCCACCCCATCCACATGCACATTCACCGTGGCCGGGTGGCGGCGCAGCGCGTTGTAAATGGCCAGGCCATCCGGCACGCTGCCGCCAAAGCTGTTGATGCGCAGCGCAATCTCGTCAGCCTCCAGCGCGGCAATCTCCCGCACCATCTCGCTGGCAATCACGCCATCTTCATTCCAGCGGTCGCCAATGTTGCCGTAGATGTAAATCTCGGCCACCACCTTGTCGTCGCTGTCCGCCGCTTTCGCTGCGGCCTTGATCTCGTACCACTTAGGCATGAACACATCCCTCGTTCAGATGTGCCCATGCTCCCCCTTCAGCAGTGCAAAATCTCAAAAATCCTGCACAACTTGCAGGCCCGCGCAACACAAAAAAGCCGGGCACACGGCCCGGCCAATCTCTCGTCGCTCAACCTCTCAACCCGGCAGCCACAAACGCCACCACAGGCGCGGCCACAGCAGCCAGAACAGCATCACCGCAGCCCCACCTTAGCGGCCACAAACTGCGCCGCCAGCACCGCCATGCCAATCACGCCGCCCGTCACCCACTGGCTGGTCTGCTTCTGCTGCGGCGCCGCCAGCTCCAGCGGGCCAATGCGCTCACCCAGCCGGCGCAGGCTTTCATCGGTGGCCTTCTTGTTGTCATCCACCCGCGTGCTCAGCCGGTCCAGGGCCAGCGCGGCCTGCACCTGGCGCTCGTCCACAATCACCAGCTTGTGAATGGCCGCTGTCAGCTCCTTCAGCACGGTTTTCATCTCGTCTTGCGAATCGTCAATGCTGTTCACGCGGTGCTCCAGCAGTTCTATGCGGGGGTCTGTCACGGTGTCCTCTCTGGTTTCTTTGTGTCCATCGTCAGCGGTAGGCGTCAGGCAAATGCGCTTTGCGCCACTCGCTCTCAAAACTCGTTCGGCAGTGGTCAGGGTCAAACCAGAACAGCGCGTCAATCGTCCGCCGAACCCAGCCGCCCCACCGCTTGCCGCGAGACTCAGCCCGCCACGCCCAGGCGCTGATCGTCTCGTCCGGGTAGCTGTGCCCCAGCGTCAGCACGCAGAACGCGAACTGATCGAGTGCCGTCAGCAGGTTCAGGGCGCGGCGTTTCATCACTCACCCTCTGGCGTAGGTTCTTCCTGCGAGGGCTCGGGTTCTGGTGCTGGTGCAGGTGCAGGTGGCGTGTCCCGCGCCAAGGCCAGCGCCATGTACTTGCTGTACAACGCCACGTACACCACGGCCTCGCTCAAAGTCTGCCCGGTTGGCTCGCCTGTGTTCGGGTCCAGCAACACAATGTCGCGGCTCGGGTCGAACCCGTCCACCAGCACATCGGCGGGGATGGTGGTGATCCCGTTCGGTGTCTGGATCGCCATTTCCTCTTGGAAATGGATGGTGCTACCGCCCTCGACCGGGTGGTTGATGATGACGCGGCGTGCGCGTGTCCACGCGGTGCCGGAGATGTTGCTTTCGCGGTAGTTCGCCATTTTCCAACCTCTCAATAATCGCTTTCCAGATACATCGAATTGAGCGCAAGGGATATTGCAGAGCTAGTCCCACCAACACTGCTCCACCCCTGCACAGCAAGAGATGTCCCAATAAGCGGTATACCGCTCGACGCCTCTCCTGAGAAAGAAGTGTCGTCTGACAGTCTCGTAAATTGATAACTGACTTTGGGGGTTGTGTTTGGTGCGCTAAACAAAACCAACTCAAAGACCTCGGTAGATTCGTTGTAAGATTTTGGAATTCCCGTGTCTATTTTTGTAACCGCACCTGTTCCTTCACGTAGCAGTATCTGAAAGTTTGAGTCCGCAGCGTCATGCCCGACACCTATCAAATTGGCCCATGTTGTACCTGATGTCGGGTCAGCATCAGTTGGTGCAGCCGTGTTGGATGTCAAGCCAAAAAAGCCACGTCTCGTAGTCAATGTGGGGCCACCTGTTGCATAGCCAAATCTGAGAACGAACAGAAAACCACCGTACTTCTTTCCAACGCCGCCTGTTCTGTAAAGGGCAGATGGCGATCTGAATCCACATACCGCCGTTGTGCTCGCTGTTGTGACGTTAACCTGATAGCGCGTCATTGCCGAAAAAATGTTGGCGTCCGTAACTCCGCTTGTTGTGCTAGTCGTTCCGGTTACGCTTGGGGCGCTTATTCCTAATGTAGAAATACTCGTCCCGTTGTTTTGTGATGCCCAGATTGCAACCTTGTTGCGAGCGAGAAGAGGCTGAACAGACGTGTCCAAACCACTCGGACCAACAAAGG
>CAZGDZ010000364.1:0-2564 GCA_964524855.1 uncultured Macromonas sp. | reverse complement strand
CCGCGTCGATGGCGGCCTGCAGCTCTTCAAGCGAGTCACAGAACTTGTACGGGCTGGTGGGCAAGCCCAGCGTTTCGGCAGCCAGACGGCGGATGCCCTCGCGGTCCATGGTCAGGCGCGCGGCGCGGGCCGTGGGCACGACCTTCACGGTGCCGGCGGCCTCCAGCTCCTGCAGCATGGGGGTGGCGATGGCTTCGATCTCGGGCACCACCAGGTCGGGCTTTTCCGCTTCGATCAGCGCCTTGAGCTGGGCCGGGTCGCTCATGGTGATGGTGCGCGCGTGGTGCGCCACCTGCTGGCCGGGCGCGTTGTCGTAACGGTCCACGGCAATGGTTTCCACCCCCAGGCGCTGCAGGGCAATGAGCACTTCCTTGCCCAGCTCGCCAGAGCCGAGCAGCATGACCTTGGTGGCCGAAGGAGACAAAGGTGTGCCAAGGGTGGTCATGGTGGAAGTTTCAGTAAAAGGTTGAAGGTGGGGAGGATAGGGTCGCGCCAGCTCACTGGGCGGCAATGTGCGCCCGCCCCATGGCCTCGCCCATGCGGATGGCGCGCGCCGGGGCCCAATCGGGGTTGAACTGCAGCACATCTTTCGGGAACAGCATCACGACAGTCGAGCCGAGCAGGAAGCGACCCATTTCCTCGCCCGCGCGCAGGTCGATCACTTGCCCGTCGTAACGCCATTCGCGCAATTGGCCAGAACGCGGCGGGTTCACCACACCGTGACACACGGTGGCCATGCTGCCCACGATGGTGGCACCGACCAACACCAGCACAAAATCGAAACGGCGACCGTTCAGCGCGCTTTCGAACACACACACCAACCGCTCATTGCGGGCGAACAAACCAGGCACGCCGCGCGCGGTGGTGGGGTTGACCGAAAACAAAGGCCCCGGCACGTGGATCATGCGCTTGAGGCGCCCTGCACAAGGCATGTGGATGCGGTGGTAGTCACGCGGACTGAGGTAAAGCGTGGCGAAGGCGCCGTCCTGGAACTGCGCGGCCAGTGGCGCGTCACCACCCACCAAAGCGGTGGTGCTGTAGCGGTGGCCTTTGGCCTGGAAGATCTGATCGTGCTCAATGGCGCCGAACTGGCTGATGGCGCCGTCCACCGGGCACAGGAAATCGGCCTGGGCCAGCGGGCGCGCGCCCGGCTTGAGCGCACGGGTGAAGAAGTCGTTGAACGTGGCGTAGCGGGTGATGTCGGGCTCGGCGGCCTCGCTCATGTCCACCCCGTAGCGCGCCACAAAATTGCGAATGTTGCGCTGCGTGAACCCGCCCAACGGGCGGCGCGCCAATGCCCCCGCCATGGCCGTGAGGGCCTGTTTCGGGAGCAGGTACTGGGGCAACACGGCCAATCGGTCGGACACGGTTCTTCCTTGAGGGCAAAGCGCGGATTTTACCGGGCACCCCCCGCATTCCCCCACAATGATGGGCATGACACCTCTGTTCCAAGCCAGCCACCTCACCAAGCGCTACGGCAACAACACCGTGGTGGACGACCTGTCATTCCACATCGCCCGGGGCGAGTGCCTGGGCCTGATCGGCCCCAACGGCGCGGGCAAGACCACCACCATCCGCATGTGCCTGGGCCTGACGGCGCCCGACGCAGGCCACATCACCGCATTGGACCTGCCCATGCCGCAGGAGGCACAGGCCATCAAGGCGCAGCTTGGCGTGGTGAGCCAGTTCGACACCCTGGACCCCGATTTCACCTGCGCGGAGAACCTGCTGGTGTTCGGGCGCTACTTCGGCCTGGGCAAGCGCGAACTGACCGAGCGCATTCCCGGCCTGCTGGAGTTCGCGGCACTGAGCCACAAGGCCAAGGCGCGGCCGGGTGAACTGTCTGGCGGCATGAAACGGCGCCTGTCGCTGGCGCGCGCCCTGGTGAACGACCCGCAACTGCTGTTGCTGGACGAACCGACCACCGGCCTGGACCCGCAGGCGCGGCACCTGATGTGGGAACGCCTGCAGCAACTGCTGCAGCGCGGCAAAAGCATTCTGCTGACCACGCACTTCATGGACGAGGCCGAGCGGCTGTGCCACCGGCTGATCGTGATCGACCACGGCAAGAAGATTGCCGAGGGCCGGCCGCGCGAACTGATCGCGAAGCACCTGGAGCCCGATGTGGTGGAGGTGTACGGCAGCGGCGGCGAGGAGGCCCACGCGCTGGCCCGCTCCCCGCTGGCCGCCCTGGCCGCACGCGTGGAGGTCAGCGGCGAAACGGTGTTCTTCTACACCCAGGACGCCAAGCCCTTGCTGGCCCGGCTGAACGAGCAGGCCCACCTGCGCACGCTGCACCGCCCAGCCAACTTGGAGGATCTGTTCCTGAAACTCACAGGCCGCCAGATCCGTGAAGACGGCTGATGAGCCATCCAGCACAGCCCACCCACGCCCCATCGACGCCTGCAGCCCCGTGCAACGCCATGAACCCAAACGCCATCCCTTCACCCTCGACATCCAGTACCCCACACCACTGGCGCGCCCCTGCCCTTTCCATGCGCTTTTGGCCGGTGTTCCTGCGCAACCTGCTGGTGTGGCGCAAGTTGGCCATCCCCAGCCTGGTG
>CAZGDZ010000363.1:0-2570 GCA_964524855.1 uncultured Macromonas sp. | reverse complement strand
GCCCAACCCCGCGCCTACGTTCACAGACAAAGCCCCTGTGTTCAATGTCCCAAGCAAGCCAGCCCCACTCGCGGGGTTTCAGAGCTCGGCACCATCAATAGACGGCATATTGTTTCCGACTCCGCCCGCCGAGCTGGAGTACCCGAATTTGGAGCGTGTGGCGCTTGTTGACCGCCCCGCGCCGACAAGCCCAACACTGAGCATGCCGAGCCTGCCCGAGGCGGTGCCGCTGTTTGAAGGGCAGGAGCCTACCAATCTAGCTGGGCGGTTTCAAGCCGATCAACTCAGCGAGCGCACCACGCTAAACACGTTGGCCAGCGCCTACGTGGATCGGATGATCATCAAGTTTGCACCTGGGCACCACGCGGGGATGGCGGCACTGGAGGCGCAACTGGCTCGGTACATCGAGGGCGGCACCGCGCTGAAGCCCGAGGTGGAGGATGCCATCTATCACCGCGCGCAGGAGAAGAACGACCGCGAGGCCGAGCGGGTGCAGCGCGCCGCCTTTGCCGATGTGGCGGCACGCGGGTTCACCCTGCCCACCGGCACACTGGCGGCGACCCTGGCGCGCGCGCGCATGGAAGCGGCGAGTAACAACAGCAAGGCAGCGAGCGACATCGCTGTGGCGCAGGCCGAGATGGAGCAGCGCAACATCCAGTTCGCCATTACCGCATCGTCCGCGCTGCGCACCACCGTGCTGAACGTAACGCAGGCGTGGTTGCAGGGTTTGCTGACCATCAACGGTCAGGCGCTAGAGTCGGCCAAAGCAGTGATGACTGCGGTGATCGAAGCGTACAACACATCGGTCAAGGTCTACACCACCCGGCTTGAAGCATGGAAAGCCGAGGTGCTGGTGTTCGACAACCTCATCAAGCTGGAGATGGGCAAAGTCGAGGTCTACAAAGCCGAGATCACCGCGCTGGAAGCGGCCTACAGTGTGGACCAGATGAAGGTGGACCGGTTCAAGGCCGAGGTGTCGCGCCTGACTTCGCTGGCCGACCTCTACAAAAGTCGCATCGACGCGGTGATGGGGCGCGTAGCGGTGGAGAAGGCCAAGGTCGAAATTTTTCAGACGCAAGCACAGGCATACGGCTCACAGGTGCAGGCCAAACAGGCTGAATGGCAGGCGTTTTCGGCCGAGATCAGCGGGCATTCGGCGGATGTTCAAGCCTACAGCGCCCGCGCATCCGCGTTCTCCAACGAAGTCGATGCTTACAAGGTCAAGATCCAGGCGAAGACGGCCGAGTTGAGCGCCACCACCGCCAAGAACCAGGGCATTGTGGACGCTTACCGGGCTCAGATGCAGGCTTATTCAGCCGCCGTGCAGGCTGAGAGCGCCAGCAATTCGGCCAACATCGACACCCAGAAACAGAAGGCGATCAACTACAAGTCGCTGCTGGATGAAAACGTGGTGCGAGCGCAGCTTGAGTTGGAGAAGTTCCGCAAGACTGCTGACATCACGTTGGAAAACGCCAAGTCTGTTTTTGAGTCAGGGCTCAAAGCGGCAGAGCTGGAAATGACAGCGGTGCAGGTCAGTGGTGCGTTCCACCAAAAAGTGGCAGACGTGCAAGGCTCAGGGATTCAGGCTGCGCTGGCCGGCATCAACGTGCTGGCCGCTTCGACAGAGGAGAAATAAGCCTGCCCCTGTGGGGGTTTGAGATGGAGGGTGGCACTGCCAAACTGCTTGTCAGTTTGAAAGGCTCTCTCGATGGAACCCAGCAAGAAAGACGGCGGCGGCTTTAACCAGAAGTTCCGCGAGTTGGTATTTGGTGCCCCCAAGTACCCAGCCGCCACCGCGCCCGCGCCCGCGACCGCGCCAACTCCCGCGCCCGCACCACTCCCCCAAAAGGCCATCACGCAATACTCATCGGGGTCGGCCCTGGAGCGGCGCACGAAAGAGGCTGGCCCGATCCCCGGCACAGCCCGAACCGGCGCCACAGTCAACATGGGTAGCAACGGCCCACCACCTGGCGCCGCTGCGCCCATGCCGCCGCCCCCACGGCCACCCATGCCGCCAGTCAGAAACCTCAATGTCGGCCCCGGTGGATCGGCGCAAGCACAAGCATTCAGAGCGTCAGGCGCTACCGCTCCAGGTGCAGGCAACGCCATTCCTGCGGGCGCTCCAACTCCGACTGGACCAACGAGGGCTTCTGTATTGGGGCGCGGCTTGGGGGCGGCGCTGGGCATTGGCATCGAAGGCAAGCAAGTCCTTGACGTAGCGCAAGACCCCAACGCCACCAAGATTGACGTGGGCGCGCAAGCCGCAAGAGGTGTTGGGCGACTGGCTGGCGCTACTGCTGGCAGCATGAAGGGTGCAGCATTGGGTGCGCCCCTTGGACCGCTGGGTTCTGCAGCTGGAGCCGTTGTTGGCGGCATTGGCGGCTACTACCTTGCCGACAAGGCCATTGAGCTTGGTCGCGGCAACGTAGCCATCGAGCCGCAAGCACCCGCGCAAGAGAACCCCACGGCGCCTGCAGCCACCCCAGCAGCCGTTACCGCGCCCGTTGCTTCGCCACCAGCGCAGCAGCCTCAAGCGCAGCCAGCCGCACCACCACCCGCCGCCCGCGCAG
>CAZGDZ010000362.1:0-2587 GCA_964524855.1 uncultured Macromonas sp. | reverse complement strand
GGAAACGGGCAATTGGCTTGCGGCCTGCTGCAATTGAAGACTCAAATCAGACATGGTGGTCTTGACCTAAAGACTCCCCCTATGAAGGGGCAGGGAAGCGCTTTATGAGACGAGTGAACGAATCAGCGCGGGAAGGGTGAAACAACTCCCATTGAGTTGAAAAAGGGACCGGGATTGTACCCCGGGGGTTCCCGCGCGGTTTGAAGATGGCGTGTGCCGGCTTACGCGATGCGGTTGAACCACAGCAGCGACAGCCCCGCAGCCGCCAGGGCCAGCAATGCACCGACCAGTGCCAGCAGGCCCGACACCTCGGTTTCCTTGCGGGTCACGGTCAGCCGCGTCCCCAGGGACTCGTACACCTGGCGCAGATTGTCGGCAGTGCCCGCGTAAAAATATTCGCCGTGGGTGCGGGTGGCCACTTCTTTCAGGGTTTCCTCGTCCAGCCGCACCCGCATGGACCAACCCTCGAAACCGATGGTTTCGCCTTCCACCGTACCCACCCCAACGGTGTAGATTTTCACGCCGCGTTCTGCGGCCATTTGGGCAGCCTGCATGGTGTCCACCCCAGTGGTGCGTTGCCCGTCGGTCAGCAGGATGATGGCGGCCGAGTCGAACGAGCCGGGAGGTACTGGGGTGTGGGCGGGCTTTTCGGTGCGTTGGCTGTCGATGGCGCGGCCCCGTGTGTTGCCGGGACCGTAGGTGAGTTCGGCCACGTCGATGCCAGCGTCAGGGAAGATTTCGGCCAGCGACACCACGATGGCGCTGCCAATGGCGGTGGCGCGCTGCATTTGAAAGCGGTCGATGGCGGCGTTGAGGTCTTCGCGGCTCAGGGTGGGGGGCTGCACCACCTGGGCCGTGCCCGCGAAGGCGACGATGCCCACCTTGACTTGCCGGGGCAGTTCGACGAGGAAGGCTTTGGCCGCGTTCTGTGAGGCAATGAGGCGGTTGGGTTCCACGTCGGTGGCGCGCATGCTGCCCGACACGTCCATGGCCAGGATGATGGTTTGCTGCAGGTTGGGCAGGGTGAGGGTGGCCACCGGCCGGGCCGAGGCCAGCAGCATGGCCGCAATGGCCAGCAACAGCAGCACCGGGGGCACGTGGCGCCGCCACATGCGGTGGCCCATGGCCTCTTTCACCAGCGAGAGGCTGGCGTAACGCACCGCCAACTGCCGACGGCGGCGCAGCAGCCACCCGTAGGTGAGCACCAGCAAGGGCAGGGCCAGCAGCAGCCACAGCAGTTCGGGCCACAAAAAGGTGACGGGCAGTGGGGGCCAGGTCATCGGGTGCCTCCTTGGGCGGCAACGGTCGTGGGACGACGCCGGCGCAGGGCGGCCAGCCGCAGCAGGGCTTCGGCCAAGTCGTCATCGGTAGCCAACTCCAGGGTGTCCACCCCGGCTTGAGCCAAATGCTGCCGCAGCAGCGTTTCGCGCTCGGCAGCCAGCCGCGCAAAACGCTCGCGAAAGCCCCGGTCATGGGTGTCCACCCACAGGCGTTCGCCACTTTCGGCATCGCGCAGGGGCAGCAGGCCCAAATCGGGCAGGTTCAGCTCCAGGGGGTCGAACAAGCGCACTGCCAGCACGTCGTGGCGCAGGGCCAATCGGCCCAAAGGCACGTGCCAGCCGGGGGCGCTGATGAAGTCAGACACCACGAACACGGCAGAGCGGCGCTTGCAAAACTGCCCGGCGCTGGCCAGCCAATCCGTCAGGCGGGTTTCGGTGGCTGGGCCTTCGCTGCCCGGGACATGAGCCTGGCGCAGCAGGTGCAAAAGCTTCAGCACTTGTTGCCGCCCGCCACCGGGGGGCAGCACGCGCTCTGCGCCTTGCCCGTACAGCAGCGCGCCGACCCGGTTGCCATGGCCCACCAGCACGCGGGCCAACACGGCCACAAACTCCTCCAGCAACTGGCGCTTGTCGCGCTGATCAGCGCCGAACGAAAGGGAGGGGCTCAGGTCCAGCACGAACCAGGCGATCATGTCGCGGTCTTCCATGTACTGCCGAACATGGGGGTGCTGCAGACGGGCGGTGACGTTCCAGTCGATATGACGCACGTCGTCGTGCGGTTGGTACTCGCGCAGGTCTGCCAGATCCAGCCCACCACCGCGCATGAAGGTGCGGTGGGCGCCTTGCACCTGCCCGTCGAGGCGGCGCAGCACCGTCCACTCCAGGCGGCGCAGCAGGGTGTCGGTGCCGTTGGCCTTGGGCGCGCTGGGGGGCGCTGGCGCCCCAGCCGGTGCGTCGGTCGCGGCCGGTTCGTTGGCTGCCTTGCGTTGCCACCATCGCCACATGGTCGGGCTCCTTTGGGTTGTACTTGGTCAGGCGGCCTTGGCCTGCGGCTCTGCCACCGCCACGGTGGCGGCCTGCGCTTCATGGCTCAGGGGTTTGGCCGGGGGGGCGATGCGGGCCATGATTTTTTGGATCAACCCGTCGGCACTGAGCCCTTCGGACAGCCCTTCGTACGACAGCACCAGCCGGTGCCGCAGCACGTCGGGCACCAGATCGGTCATGTCCTCCGGCAGCACGTAGCCCCGGCCGCGCAGCAGGGCCAGCGCACGGGCGCTTTCGGTGAGGGAGATGGTGGCGCGCGGGCT
>CAZGDZ010000361.1:0-2616 GCA_964524855.1 uncultured Macromonas sp. | reverse complement strand
ACCTGTTTGTGGGCGAGCAGCTGCTGAGCGATTCCGGCATGCGCCACCACCCGCTGACGCCCATGACCGACGCCAACCTGGTGCGGGTGCTGCAGGCACAGTGCCAAGGACGTGTGGGCCTGGCCCGGCACGACGTGGTGAGCCAAGGCACGGCTGCCCTGCGCCAGCGCCTGGCCGAGCTGCGTGCCAGCGGCATGCGCTTTGCCGTGGTGGACGCCATCGACAACGACGCGCTGCGCACCATGGCCGCCGCGTGTGCAGACATGCCACTCATCACCGCAGGTTCTGGCGTGGCGCTTGGGCTGCCCGCCGTGTATGAAGCGCAAGGCTGGCTCAAGCCGGACGCCGAAGCGGCCCGCTTGCCCAGTGTCGGCGGGCGTGCTGCGGTGCTGTCGGGCTCCTGCTCCAGCGCCACCAACGCGCAAGTGGCGCATTGGATTGCCCAGGGGCGCCCGGCCATGCGCATCGACGCGCGCGCCCTGGCTGCAGGCGAAGACCTGGCCACGCAAGCCGCCCACTGGGCCGGTGCACAGGGCGACACCCCCGTGCTCATCTACGCCACTGCTCAGCCCGACGAGGTCAAGGCCATACAAACCGAGCTGGGCGTGCAGCGCGCAGGTCACCTGGTAGAACAGTGCCTGGCCCGCGTGGCCGCCAGCCTGGTGGATGCCGGGGTGCGGCGCCTGGTGATGGCTGGGGGAGAAACATCAGGCGCCGTGGTGCAGGCGCTGGGCGTGCAGCAATTGCGCATCGGCGCCGCCATCGACCCCGGCGTTCCCTGGACCCAGGCCGAAGGCCGACCGCTGCTGCTCGCGTTGAAGTCGGGCAACTTCGGCACGGTGGACTTCTTCAGCAAAGCGCTGGCGCTGGTGGACTGAGCCATGGACACCTTGCGCCAGGAAATATGCCGCGTGGGCCGTTCGCTCTTCGAGCGCGGTTACGTGCACGCCACAGCGGGCAACATCAGCGTGCGCGTGCCTGCCGAACACGGTGGCGGCTACCTCATCACCCCCACGGACGCCTGCCTGGGCTTTCTGCAGGCGGACGAACTGGCCTGGGTGGACGACACGGGCGTGCAACGTTCGGGCCGCCCGGCCAGCAAGACGCTGGCGCTGCACCGGCGCATCTACGAAGCCGACCCGTCGGCGGGCTGCGTCATCCACACCCATTCCACGCACCTGGTGGCGCTGACGCTGCAGGAGCCCCACCACGCGGGCGACCTGCTGCCGCCCATCACGCCGTACTTTGTGATGAAGGTGGGACGCGTGCCGCGCATTGCCTACCACCGCCCCGGTGACCCGCGCGTGGGCGACGAGGTGGCACAGCGCATTGCCCAGTCCCGCGAAGGCGGCCTGACGCTGCGGGCGGTGATGCTGGAGCGCCTGGGCCCGAATGTCTGGCACGGCACACCGGCGCAGGCCATGGCCGTGCTGGAGGAACTGGAAGAAACCGCCCGGCTGTGGCTGATGAGCCAACCCCGCCCCACACCGCTGACGCCCGAGCAGATCCAGGAGCTGCGCGAGGCCTTCAACGCTTCCTGGTAACGACGCACACAGAACCTGAACGACATGCCCCGATTCGCCGCCAACCTGTCGATGATGTACAACGAGGTGCCCTTCCTCGACCGCTTTGCCGCCGCCGCACGCGACGGTTTCGAGGCGGTGGAATACCTCTTCCCCTACGAACACACGCCAGAAGAGATTGCCACCCGGCTGAGTGACAACGTCCTGGTGCAGGCCCTGTTCAACCTGCCGCCGGGCAACTGGACCCAGGGAGAGCGCGGCATGGCCTGCCACCCGGGCCGCGAAGCCGAATTCGCCGCCACGGTGCAGACCGCCCTGCCCTATGCGCTGGCCACAGGCTGCCGCAAGCTGCACGCCATGGCAGGGCTGGTGCCCGCCGGTGTTTCGACTCAAGCCGCTCGCGCCACCTACGTGGCCAACCTGCGCACCGCCGCACGCGCGCTGGCGCCTCACGGTATCACGCTGCTCATCGAGCCCATCAACACCCGCGACATGCCGGGCTATTTCCTCAACTACCAGCAGCAAGCGCACGACATTGCCGCCGAGGTGGGCGAAGCCAACCTGAAGGTGCAGATGGACTTCTACCACTGCCAGATCATGGAAGGCGACCTGGCGCGGCGCCTGCAGAAGCACTTCAGCGGCGTGGGCCACGTGCAGATCGCGGGTGTGCCCGACCGCCACGAACCCGACCAGGGCGAAGTCAACCACCCCTACCTGTTCGAGCAGCTAGACAACCTGGGCTACGACGGCTACATCGGCTGCGAATACCGCCCTGCGGGTCAAACCTCGGCTGGGCTGGGCTGGGTGCGCCCCTACCTGACGCGAAAGGCCTGAACCGCTCTGTTCTTGAGATCAAGGGAAGGATAGGAACGCAACACAAGCTTCCAGTTGAGCAGGCTGCGCAGGATGACCACTGTCAGACTAAATCGCCTAGGGTTTCCTAGATGCTTCGGACGGTAAACGTCAAGTCCGCAGCAACTGCATCAAAAGTTCGCTGCCTGTCAGTTTGCGCCATTAGCTGCCGCCGCGTGGATTAACTGGAGTTGACCCACTTCTGTGGACGGGTATTGGTTTGATTCTCAAACCGTTGCGG
>CAZGDZ010000360.1:0-2621 GCA_964524855.1 uncultured Macromonas sp. | reverse complement strand
CCAGCGTGTCGTGCAGCACGGCCAGGTTCTCGGGCACGTCGTCCACGATCAGCACAACCGGTGCGGTGTCAGTTTCCAGGTGATTCAGTCGCATCCAGCGCCTCTTGCAGCAGGTGTTCAATCGCATCGAAGCGGAACTCGCGGGCCAAGGCGCGCAAGGGGTCGGCTTCGGGGCCGGGGGTGAGTGCGTCCAGCCGACGGATGAAGCCCCGGTAGTAGCCCAGCCGCGCCAGTTCCAACAGCGCCGTCAGGTCGGTGGCCGCCCAGCGGGGCAGGATCAGGGGCGCTGGCGGCGCGGCTCGGGTGGTCGGCCCCTGTGTCGCATCAAGCTCAATCGGCAACCACTCCAATTGCAGTCGTTGCCCCAGCCAGCGCAGCAGTTCCGCTCGCCGCACCGGTTTGACGAAAAAGTCTTCCGCCGGCAAGCCCACCGGATTGTCCAGGCCTTTGTCGAACGCGTTGGCCGACACCACCTCCCATGCAGGCAGGGCGGGCCAGCCTTCGGCGCGGGCCAGCGCACGGATGCGCACCAGCGTTTCCCAGCCATCCATGCCCGGCATGGCCAGGTCCATGAAGATGGCGTCGGGCCGCATGCCCGTACGCAGGCACTGCAGCGCGTTTTCGCCATGGGTGGCCAGCACCACCTCAAAACCCAGTGGCTCCAGCCAGCTCAGCAGCAGGTGCCGGTCGGCCTCCTCGTTGTCCACTACCAGCACGGTGCGGCGCCTGCTGCCGTAACCGCTCACGGCCACGGCGCTGGCCGGTGTGGTGCCGCCCGCGTCCCCGTGCACCTCGGGCAGGAACAGGCGCAGCCGGAAGGTGGTGCCCAGCCCCGGCTGGCTTTGGGCGGTCATTTCGCCGCCCATCAGGTTGGTCAGCATGCGCGCAATCGTCAAACCCAACCCGGCGCCGGTGGCGCTGCCCATGCCACTCGCGCCACTGGCCGCCCCGCGCGCAAACGGCTCAAACACCTTGTCCAATTCCTGCTCGGTCATGCCCGGGCCGGTGTCAGCGACCTCGAACACGGCCATCTCACGCCCGTAGCTCACGCTCAGGCGCACCTCGCCCTGGCCGGTGAACTTCACCGCGTTGCCCAGCAGGTTGATGAGAATCTGCCGCAGCCGCTTGTCGTCCGCCCGCACCGCCTGGGGCCACAGTTCCGGGGCCTGGAACACGAAGCGCAAGCCCTTGGCCTGGGCCTGCAGCTCGAACATGCCGGCGACCTCTTCCAGCAAGGCCTTCAGGTCCAGCGGCTTCACGTCCAGCGCCAGTTTGCCCGCCTCGATGCGGGCTAGGTCCAGCGTGCCTTCAATGAGTGACAACAGGTGCTCACCCCCGCGCAGAATGACGCGGATGGCGTGCGCCCGGTGCGCGGGCATCTGCGCGTCTTCCTGCAGCAGTTGGGCGTAACCCAGGATGCTGTTGAGCGGCGTGCGCAGCTCGTGGCTGATGTTGCTGACGTAGCGCGTCTTGGCCTGGTTGGCCTGATCGGCCGCCTCGCGGGCCTTGTCGGCCACTACCTTGGCGCGCTGCAACTGCTCGTCGGTGCGCTGGTGCGACTCGATTTCCTGCATCAGCAGCCGGGTTTGACGGTTCGACTCTTCCTGTGCCACCTCGCGGCTGCGGTGCGCCAGCACCAGCCACCACGCCACCACTGCCGACACCATCAGCAGCACCGCATACACCTTCAGGTAGCCGGTGCGCAGCAAGGCCTGCAAGGTCGCCGGCGTGTCGCCGCCCCAGGCGGTGGCCAGGCCCGCACCGTCGGCCAGGGCACTCTGCAAACCCTGGCGGTACAGCAGGCCCAACACTGCGGCCAACACCGGCGCCATCACCAGCATCAGCAGCAGATAGTGCGCCAGGCCAGCGTCCAGCTGCGGCCACCAGCGCCGGGGCATGAGCCGCCGCAGCACCGCCGTCCACTGAGCCGACAGGCGCGCGTTCGGCTTGCAGGCATCGCCACAGCGCGCGTCCAGCGTGCAACACAGCGAGCAGATGTGGCCTTGGTACGCCGGGCAGTGGGCCATGTCGGGCGCTTCGTACTCCGCCTCACACACCACGCAGCGCTGCAGCCGCAGGGGGCTGCTGTTCACACCGGCCGGGTGCAGGGTCCAACGGCGCGCCACATTGCGTTCCGCAGCGGCCGGTTCTTCGTCACCCGGGGCGGGGCTGCGGGCCAGGTAGTAGCGCCCACGCGTCCACCAGGCCAACAGTGGCGAGACCACGAACGCCGTCACCATCGCCACCATGGCCGAAAACGCCTGCAGGCCCGGCCCCAGCAAACCCAGGTGTGCCACGATGCCCAGCGCCGACGCGGCCACCATCGCGCCCACGCCCACAGGGTTCACGTCGTACAAGTGAGCGCGCTTGAACTCGATGCCTTTGGGCGACCAGCCCATGGGTTTGTTGATGACGAGGTCCGCCACCACCGCCATGATCCACGCCATGGCGACGTTGGCGTACAAGCCCAGCACGTCGCCCAGCGCCTGGAACACGTTCATCTCCATCAGCATGAAGGCGATGGCGGTGTTGAACACCACCCACACCACCCGACCGGGGTGGTGGTGCGTGAGGCGCGAGAAAAAGTTGCTCCACGCCAGCGAACCGGCGTAGGCGTTGGT
>CAZGDZ010000359.1:0-2622 GCA_964524855.1 uncultured Macromonas sp. | reverse complement strand
CCGGAAACCGGTGATGATGACCACCTTACCTGCGTCCAGTTCAGCCTTTACACGCACATCGTCGATCGACTCGATGCGGGCTTTGGTGTAAGCGTTGTTGGTCTTGATGGGCACCTGCCAGCCGGAAAAGCTCACGGCGTCCAGACCTTCGGCCTGCAACGCGATGGCGAGCAAGGCGGACGATGCCTGCTCGCCGGTGGCGGCCAACTGGTCGAGTTCGCGGCCATAGGCGTCGCCCGGTTTGGCTGGCGACAGCTCCTTGGCCAGCGCCAGCAGGCGGTTGGTTTCGCCACTCATGGCGCTGGGAACCACCACCATCTGGTGGCCGGCGTGGTGCCACTTGGCCACGCGTTTGGCGACGTTGCGGATGCGCTCCGTGGAGCCCATGCTCGTGCCGCCGTATTTGTGAACGATCAAAGCCATTGCGGAAGGAAAATTGAGGCGCCGACGAGAAGATGGATTGCGTTGCCGGCAGAAAGGCGCAAAACTACGGGATTATACCGAGCGCTGTCACGTCGATGACACAGCGGCAGGCGGGAGGTACTTCAATGCATCGCCATCGCGCAGCACCATGCCCGAGGCCACCTTGAGGTGCAGTCGGTGCCCTCGCGTCACGCAGGCGGCTACCTGGTCCAGCAGGGCCTGCAATTGCGCCTCGCTGGGCACCGCCTGCCAGCCTTGGCGCAGCCAATGCCGCAACACATTGGCCTGGCGATCCTGGCTCAGGCGCTGCAACAATCCGATGCGAGGGGGTTCCCCCACCCGCAGCAAATCTTGCGCCGCCACCTCTTGCAACACCCGCTGGGCATGGGCCGCCAGCCGTGCGCTGCGGGCAAATGTCTCCAAGCTCTGCGGAAAGGCCTCCAGCAGCGCGGGCACGAGTTGCGCGCGAATGCGGTTGCGGGTGTATCGCAGGTCGCTGTTGGTCGGGTCCGTCAGATAGTCAATGCCATCCTTGTCCAACTGATCGCGCAAAACCCGGCCATCCACCCCCAACAACGGGCGTCCAAAGCGGACACCCTGCCGCTCCATCACTTCGGGCATGCTGGCCAAGCCAGACACGCCCGCCCCACGGGTCAGCGCCAGCAACAAGGTTTCCACCTGGTCTTGTGCGTGCTGCCCAACCAGCACGCACGCAGCACCATGGGTTTGAGCCAAGCGCGCCAGCGCCCCATAGCGGGCCTGCCGTGCAGCATCTTCCGGGCTTTGGCCAGGGCGGTGAGCGGCCTGCACCCGCTCCACCACCAAAGGCACGCTGTTCTGCTGGCAAAAGCGCTCGCAATGAGCCGCAAAATCGTCGGCTGCCGCCTGCAAACCGTGGTGAATGTGAAACGCCTGCACCCGCCCGGGCCATGCATTGATGGCTGCCAACAGCAGTGCGGTGGAGTCTGCACCGCCGCTGAAGGCCACCGCCCATGGCCGCTGAAGCGCATCAACGCTCAGCGTATGACGCGCCTGCCAGCCCTGCAACGCCACATCACAGGCAGTGGCCTTGCCGGGGATGCAGACCATGAAAAATCAGGCGCGGCGGGATTCCGCCTTGGTATCGCTGAAACGGCCATAGCTGTTCAGACGCTCGTGACGGCGGTCCAGCAGCTCTTTCGTCTTCAAGTCAGCCACTTGGCGGTAAGCATCGTTGAGGGCGCGCTTCAGGTAAGCCGCCATTTGCTTGTGGTCGCGGTGAGCGCCGCCCACCGGCTCGTTCACGATCTTGTCCACCAAGCCCAGCGCCTTCAGGCGGTGCGCGGTGATGCCCAAAGCCTCGGCCGCGTCCGACGCGCGCTCGCTCGTCTTCCACAGGATGGAGGCGCAGCCCTCGGGACTGATGACCGAGTACACCGAGTACTGCAGCATCAACACCTGATCGGCCACCGAAATGGCCAGCGCACCGCCAGAACCACCTTCACCAATGATCGTGGAAATGATGGGCACTTCCAACTGCGCCATTTCGAAGATGTTGCGGCCAATCGCTTCAGACTGCCCCCGTTCCTCGGCGTCGATGCCGGGATAGGCACCGGGCGTGTCCACAAAGGTGAACACGGGCAGCTTGAACTTTTCAGCGAGCTTCATCAGCCGCAGGGCCTTGCGGTAGCCTTCTGGGCGAGTCATGCCAAAGTTGCGCAGCGTGCGCTCTTTGGTATCGCGGCCCTTCTGGTGACCCAGCACCATGCAGGGCTGGCCATTGAAGCGCGCCAGACCACCCACAATGCTCAGGTCGTCCGAAAAATGGCGATCACCGTGCAACTCCACGAAGTGCGTGAAGATGTCGTTCACGTAGTCCAGCGTGTAGGGCCGATCGCTGTGGCGGGCGATCTTGGTCACCTGCCACGGGGTCAGGTTGCTGTAGATGTCTTTGGTGAGCTGCTGGCTCTTCTTGCTGAGTTGGTCAATCTCATCGGTGATGTCCACCGCCGACTCAGACTGCACATAGCGCAGTTCTTCAATTTTGGCTTCCAGCTCCGCAATGGGCTGCTCGAAATCCAGGAAATTTTTCTTGGCCAAGGTGATACTCCTGTGGTCTTTGTCTAGGTCAGTACGCCACCGGTACCGGGTCCAACGAGCGCCAAATATACCAAGTTGCGACGCTGCAGTACGGCGCCCAGGCGGCGGCCACTTCGCGCG
>CAZGDZ010000358.1:0-2632 GCA_964524855.1 uncultured Macromonas sp. | reverse complement strand
GGCACGTCGTCGGCCAGGCCCTTGGCGCGCAGGGCGGCACGCCAGAACGGCGGCGCCGGAATGTTTTCCATGAAGCGGCTGGTCACCACCTCGTCGCCGTTAACCACCGTTTTGCACGGGGTTTCGTCGATCTCGGGCTGGCCGATGCTGGTGGCGTGCACGTAGGTTTCATGCGTCAGGTCCATCAGGTTGTCGATCATCAGGCGGTAGTCGGCCTTGACGTGGTACAGGCCACCGCCGTAGGCCCAGTCCGGGTGGTCGTGCCACTCCATGTGCGGGATGAGTGCCGGATCGGCACGCTCGGCGTCGCCCGTCCATACCCAGATGAAACCGTAGCGTTCCTGCACCGGAAAACTCTTGATGGCCGGGAAGCCTTGCACCCGCTGGCCGGGCATGGCGATGGTCTTGCCGTCGCGGCCCATTTCGAGGCCGTGGTAGCCGCATACCAGCTTGCCTTTGCACACGTGGCCCAGCGAGAGCGGTGCGCCCCGGTGCGGGCAAAAGTCTTCCACCGCCGCCACGTGGCCGTGCTCGTCGCGGTAGAACACGATGCTCTCGTTGCAGATTTTGCGACCCAGCGGTTTGCTGTCGATGTCGTGCGCCATGCAGGCCACATACCAAGTGTTTCTCGGGAACATGTCAGGCTTTCATTCAGTATGCTGAATGTGGATCAGTGTACGGAATGATTGGCCGTCCCGCAAGGGGGGTGGAGGTCCGAATTTTCCCGGGGTGGGTTAACCCTGAGGTGGGGTTTCGCTCTCGTTGGCCAGGTGCACGAACTTGCGCAGCAAACCCAAAAACGCTTCTTGTTCCTGGGCGTCCAGGCCTTGCAGCAGCAGCGCGTTCATCGCGTTCACATGGGGCAGCAGGTCGTCCAGAACCTGCCGGCCGGCGTCGGTCAAGCGCAGGGCGCGCTGGCGGCGCGGTAGCAATTCGCGCACGATCCAGCCTTTCTTTTCCAGCCGGGTCGCAATGTCGGCGGTGGTGGAAGTGTCCAGTGCCACCCGCTGGGCCAGCGTCACCTGGTCAATGCCTGGGGTCTGCTGCAACGCGCGCAGAATCGCGTACTGCACCGGCGTCACCTGGCGGCCGTGCACCTCGTAAAACGTGGCGACGGCAATCTGGTGAGCACGGCGCATCAGGTGGCCGGGCTCGGCGTGCAGGTCAATCGGGGGCGCAGACGGGGACTCGGGTGCGGACATGGTGTGACGAAAGCGTGGTGCTGGGCCCGGTTACCATGCAGACCCCGGCCTGCAACAGCGGCCTATGCGAAAGTTTGTGATTTTGAGTGTACCCCTGAGCTGTTCTGTGGTGGTCGTCGGCGGCGGTCCGGCTGGCCTGATGGCGGCCGAAGTGCTGTCGGCCGCCGGTGTCGATGTGCACCTGTTCGACGCCATGCCCAGCGTTGGCCGCAAGTTCCTGCTGGCCGGCATTGGCGGCCTGAATTTGACCCACGCTGAGCCGTTGCCGGTGTTCCAGACCCGGTTCCGCGAGCGCGCGGGCGACTGCGGGCGTTGGCTGGACGCCTTGTCGCCGCAGGGCGTGCGCGATTGGGCGGCGGGCCTAGGCATTGATACCTTTGTAGGTACCTCGCAGCGGGTGTTCCCGACCGACATGAAGGCCGCGCCCCTGCTGCGCGCCTGGTTGCACCGGCTGCGCCATCCGCAGGGTGGGGTGCCCGTGGCATTCCACATGCGCCACCGCTGGGATGGCCGTTGCGAACCGTTGGCTGGTGCCGATGCGCCGGGTCATCGCCTGTGTTTTCAGGGTCCGCAGGGCGAACAGTGGGTGCACGCCCGTGCGGTGGTGCTGGCGTTGGGGGGCGGCAGTTGGGCCCGCCTGGGGTCCGACGGCGCCTGGCAACCCTGGCTGTCGGCGCGCGGGCTGTCGCTGTCGCCGCTGCGCCCGGCCAACTGCGGTTTTGACGTGGCGGTGGGTAGCCGCCCAGGTTGGAGCACCTGGCTGGAGCAGCAGATGGCGGGCACGCCCTTGAAAGGCGTGGTCATGCGTTGGCCCACCTTGCAGGGCGACACCGCCAGCCGCAAGGGCGAATGCGTGTTGACTCGACATGGGCTGGAAGGCAGCCTGGTGTACGCGGCGTCGGCCGACCTGCGCGACGTGATCGCGCGCGATGGCCAAGCCACCGTGCACCTGGACCTGCGCCCCGATTGGCCGCTGGACCGTGTGCTGGCCGTGCTGCAACGGCCCCGGGGTGGGCGTTCGCTGGCCAAGGTGTTGCGCGGTGGTGTGGGGCTGGCGCCGGTGCACGCGGCGCTGTTGCACGAGGTGTTGAGCCGCGAGGAACTGGCCCAGCCCGAACGGTTGGCCGCCACCATCAAGGCTCTGCCACTGACCCTGGTGCGCCCGCGTCCGCTGGACGAAGCCATCAGCTCGGCCGGGGGCGTTCGGCTGGAGGCGCTGGACGATGGGCTGATGGCCCGCGACTGGCCCGGTGTGTTTTGCGCCGGCGAAATGTTGGATTGGGAAGCCCCCACCGGTGGCTACCTGCTCACCGTTTGCCTGGCCAGCGGCCGGGTGGCGGGGCAGGGCGTGCTGCGCTACCTGGCGGCTTGAGGCGTCAGCCCCGGCCCACAAAGGGCATTTGGGTCGCCATCACGGTGGTGAACAGCAC
>CAZGDZ010000357.1:0-2644 GCA_964524855.1 uncultured Macromonas sp. | reverse complement strand
AGGTTTTTTCCGCATGTACACCCCTGCAACCTGGAACAGCATACGCAAAAACAAGCTGCAAGCTCATTTTCTTTACTTGCTCACACCAGAAAAGGTCGGAAACTTCCACCTCTATGATGTGTTGTACAGCCCCAAACGCTTCGAACAACAAGTAAAAGAAGAATGGAGCAACGCGTGATTGCCCCCCCCCCAGCCCCCGTGGCCCCATAACGCGCCGGACAGCGCGGCTTTTTAAGTGTTTCCGAATAATTGCGGGGAGAGCTGACAGAAAAAAGCTACCACATGTACTTGGGCAGCTTTTGGCTGCCACGGTTACGGGTATTCATGGTGAATGACCCGGTTTGGGTCGAAAAAATTCTGATCCAGGAACCGCACAAGTACCCCAAGCACCGTTACATGCACGAAGCACTGGAGCCTCTGATTGGCTCGAGCCCGTTCACGACGAATGGAGCGTTGTGGCAGCGGCAACGCCGCATGCTGGACCAGGCGTTTGAGCACGCCCGGTTGAGGCTGGTGTTTCCATTGATGCAACAGGCCTGCGTGGACATGCTCTCCCGCTTGCGGGAACACCGCACGGGCGCACACTTGGATGTTGACCAGGCGATGACGCACATCACCGCCGACATCATTTACAGGACCATATTTTCTGAAGTACTGAGTGAAGGTGACGCCGCGTTGATTTTCAGCGCCTTCCATCGCTACCAATCGCTCTCGCAAAAGGCAATGGTGTGCCGGTTGTTGCGGTTGCCACCGTTGTGGCTGAACATGAGCAGACGGCGCCAAGCCGACGTGATCAGAGACTTTTTAAGCCAAAAAGTGGCGCAAAGATTTGCACAGATCCCTGATGCGCAAGAGCAGGATGGCGCCGATATTCTTGCCGGATTGCGGTGCGCCATTGACCCGGTTGACGGCTCCCGGCTGACGCCTGCGGAGGTGCTGGATCAAATTTGCATGCTCTTCCTGGCGGGTCACGAAACATCGGCCAGCTCCTTGAGTTGGTGCTTGTATTTGCTGGGGGAAAGCCCGGATCTACAGCGTCGGCTCGTGCAAGAGTTGCACACCATTGCGCCCGATGGGCAACTCAGCCACACAGACCTGCGACACCTTCCACAACTGACAGCGGTGTTCAGGGAGGTGCTGAGGCTGTACCCACCAGTCGGATACTTTCCCAGAGAAGCGACGGAGGCGCATGAAATCAGGGGCAAAAAGGTCAAAGCGGGAGACGCTTTGCTGGTTTTCCCATGGCTGTTGCATCGCCACCGCAAATGGTGGCTTCAGCCCGATGAGTTTTTGCCAGAGCGGTTCGCGGCGGACCGAAAGGAAAGCCCGACCAAAGGCACGTACTTGCCATTTGGCCTTGGCGCCCGAGCTTGCTTGGGGGCTGGTTTTGCCATGCAGGAGGCTGCTTTGATCTTGGGAATGCTGCTGCATGAATACGAGATTGAGCCAGCACCCGGCCACGAGCCCCGCGTTGTGGGCCGCCTGACCATACGTTCTGACAAAGGTATCAAGGTTTACTTGAGAAAGCGCGCGGCATGACCCATTTTTGCCCACACTACCCTAAACCAAGAAAAAACAAGGCCTCTGCGCTGCTGATGTTTTTCAGCGCCCGCCGTTCGTGGTTGGACGCACTCTACGAACGCAGCTACCGGATGCAGATGGGCGAAGTGCACTTGCCCGGCGCCGACCTGTACATGGTCAACAACCCTGCCTTGGTTAAGCAAGTGATGGACACGGCGGCCGAGGATTTCCCCAAGAGTCCATTGCTGGGTGAAGCGCTGGAGCCGTTGTTGGGTGAGAGCATTTTCACGACCAATGGTGAGCAATGGCGACGCCAGCGGGAAATGATGGACCCTGCATTTGCGCAGGCGCGACTGAATGTGGCTTTTCCGGTAATGAGCGCTGCCACCGAAGCTATGATGGAACGGCTGGCTGCGCTGTCCGATGGCGCGGCGTATGACGTGGAAGTCGAAATGACCCATGTGACAGCAGACATCATTTTTCGGACCATCTTTTCAGTCCCAATGGAAGGTGAAGATGCCCGCCGGATTTTTGAGGCCTTTGGGCGCTTTCAAGCACTGGCTCCAAGGTTACTGCTGCCTTCCATTTATGGTGTGCGGTGGTTGGTTTGGCCATGGGACGTCTGGCGCAGCCGCAAGGCAGCAGGCGAGATTCGTGACCTGTTGGAAAAATTGATAAGCCCGCGCTATGAGGCGCACATAAAGGGGCAACCCGCCGCCCACAACGACATTCTTCAGTCGTTCATGGAGGCAACGGATGAGCGGACCCAACGCCCATTCGAGTTCAAAGAATTGGTGGACCAAGTGGCGATGCTGTTTTTGGCTGGCCACGAGACGTCTGCCAGCGCGTTGACATGGGCGCTGCACTTGCTGGCCAATGCGAGCGATGTGCAGCAACGCATGCATGACGAGGTTGCACAGCAACTGGGAGCCCGTGCGCCGACCTTGGCTGACATGAAACCCATGGAATTGACACGCAATGTGTTTCGGGAGACGCTGCGGCTGTTTCCCCCGGTGGGCTTTATGGCGCGCCAGGCCGCTAAAACCTGCCCAATGCGTGAGAAACAGGTCCAGGCAGGCTCAACGGTGGTGGTGGCGCCTTGGTTGATACAACGGCACCGAGA
>CAZGDZ010000356.1:0-2650 GCA_964524855.1 uncultured Macromonas sp. | reverse complement strand
TGGGAGACTTCCTGTTCTCGCCGGCGAGGGCGCACGCGCCAGTGAAAACCCTGTCGGGCGGCGAACGCAACCGGCTGCTGCTGGCCCGGCTGTTTGCGCGACCGGCGAACGTGCTGGTGCTGGATGAACCGACCAACGACCTTGACATCGACACGCTGGAGCTGCTGGAACAACTGCTGGCCGAGTACGACGGCACGGTGTTCCTGGTCAGCCACGACCGGCGCTTTCTGGACAACGTGGTGACCAGCACCATCGTGTACGAAGGCCGGGGCCAATGGCGCGAGTACGAAGGCGGCGTGACGGACTGGATCGCGCAGTCCACCCGGGCGCACGGCCGCGCACCGGTGTGGGACGTGGACAACGAGCCGGCCACGCCCGCAGCGAAATCAACACACCCCTCCCCCACAGAGGACAAGGCCGCCCCAAGCACTACACGGCGCAAGCTCAGCTACAAGGAGCAGCGCGAATTGGACGCGCTACCCCAACAGATCGAGACCTTGGAGGCCGAGCAAAAAGCCATCGACGAAGCGTTGGCGGGTGGCAGCCTGTACGGCACGGACCCTACACGGGCAGCGGCGCTGGCGACCCGCCACGCTGAACTGGAAACAGCGCTGATGGACGCGCTAGAACGCTGGGAAACGCTGAGCGCAGGCGCTTGACCAGTCAGAGCAAGGTCTGACGTGCTTGCACCAGCGCTTGCCAGAAAGCCGGCGCCTGGGTGCTGGCGAAGTTGATGCGCATGTAGGTGCTGGGTGTGCGGTGGGCATGAAACAACGCCCCGGGCGCGATCAATATGCCGTCGTCGAGCAGGCGCTGGGACAGGCTTTCGGTGTCCACGCCGGTGTCCACCCAACCGAACAAACCCGCCGGCTCGGAGACGAAACGGCAGCCGACTTCCTGCGCCAGCTTGACGCTGCGCTGGCGAGCCGAGTCCAACCGACTGCGGATGCGCTCGGCATGGCGGCGCAACTGCCCTTGCTCGATGCAATGTGAAAGGGCGCGCTCCATCAACGTGGGGGTGGTGAGGGTGGACAGGAGTTTGGTGTCCAGCAGGCGCTCCACCCAGGCGGTGGGAGCAGCCAGGTAGCCCACTCGCCAGTTGGGCGCCAGGATCTTGGCAAAGCCGCTGACGTAAAAAGTGCGCTGCAAACCATCGAGCACGGACATGCGGGTGGCGTGCTCGGCCGCGATATGGCTGTATGTATCGTCCTCTACGACATAAAAGCCGTGCCGCTGCGCCAGTTGAAGCACCCGATGCGCGCTGGCAGGTGACAGGCAATAACCGGTGGGGTTGTGCAGCACGCTGACACTGACAAACAGCTTGGGTGCATGGGCTTCGCAATACTGTGACATGATGTCCAAATCGGGACCAGCAGGGCCGCGAGGCACCGGCAACAGCCGCATGCCCAAGGCTTGGAGGCGGGCGAACTCGACGGCCCAACCGGGCTCCTCGACCATCACCGCATCGCCTGGGCGCAGCAAGGTTCGGCTGATGATGTCCAAGGCGTGTGTAGCACCGACGGTGGTGATGACCTGCTCGGTGTCCACCGGCAGGCCCAAGGCCACGAGGCGGTCGGCCAACACATGCCGCAGGTGAGGGTCGCCTTTGGGGTCGCCATAGCGAAGGGAGGCATCCATCATGGCGCGTGAAGCAGTAACCCGGCGCAGCGCCGCAGGCATGAAACTGGACGCCAACCAGTCGGGCGGCAACACGCCCATGCAGGGCTGCGGCCGGTCGTCGGCGCCATGGAACATGCCACGGATCAAGGCAGCGGCATTGACAGGCGCCTGCGGGCGCAGGCCCGACGTACCCCGGTCTGCCACTGGCGGAGAAGCCACAGGGGCCGAGCGTTCGCGCACAAAAAACCCCCGCTGACGGCGGGCCTCGATCAGCCCACGCGCCAGAAGCTGGTCGTAGGCCGCCACCACCGTGGATGGGCTCAAGCCATGCAGCGATGCGCACTGCCGAACGCTGGGCAGCCGGGTGCCCGGCGCCAGCAGCCGATCGCGGATGCGGATGGCGTAACGGTCGGCCAACTGCTGTGCCAGGGACACGCCGCTGCCGCGGGTCAGCCCACTGGCGGAAATGGAGGCATCGTTGTCCAGTGCGGGCGCAAATTCAACAGTGGGGATGACCATGGGGACGCGGGCTTGAGGTGTGTGGCCGACCAGAACCATACAGTCCGTTCGGTGAATGGCTTAACTGTACTGTATCTGTATGGTTTTTACGGTCTATATTGCAGGCATGAACTCCAGCGAATTCGGCGCCTTGCTGGCCCTGGCGACCGCCACCAGCTTCACCCCGGGCCCAAACACCGCGCTTTCCACAGCGCTGGCGGCCAACTTTGGCTTGCACCACGCCTTGCGTTTCGTGTTGGCGGTGCCAGTGGGGTGGACCCTGCTGCTCACGCTGTGCGCGGCGGGAATTGGCGCCTTGGTGTTGGCCCTGCCGTTGTTGCGCGGCGCCATCCTGGCGGGTGGCGTGGCCTATCTGGTGTGGCTCGCCTGGCGCTTGGCGGGAAGCCGCACCCTGTCCAACGTCAGTGCGGCCAGCCTGAACGTGACGTTTGCGCGCGGTATCGGCTTGCAGTTCCTGAACATCAAGGCCTGGATGCTGGCGCTGTCCATCGTGGCGGGGTGGATCGCCGGC
>CAZGDZ010000355.1:0-2656 GCA_964524855.1 uncultured Macromonas sp. | reverse complement strand
CGCCGGCCCCCCCCCCCCCCCCCGGGGGGGGGGGGGGGGGCCGGGGGGGGGGGGGGGGGGGGGGGGGGCCCCCGCGGTCGGCATCGGTTTCGGTCGGGGCGTCGGCCGCTCGGCGGTGTTCCACGGGCAGTGCGGCCAGTGGCAATTTGAGTTCAGACAGGCGGATCATCGGTGGGGCTCGTGTTCATCAAGCAACGGAGCGCCGATGATACGAAATGGCGACCGTGTCAGCCGTTGCTGGCTGCGTCAGTGGAGCCGGACGCCATTTGTGCGCCATGCCGACCGGCGGCCTTCGCGGCGTACAGCGCCCGGTCGGCGGCAGCGATCAAGGCCTCCAGCGTGGCGCCATGTTGCGGGTAAAGCGCCACCCCTGCACTGGCCGAGACGTGGCACGGGGTCATGGGGTAGGGCTGCGATAGGGCGTCCACCATGCGCTGGACGGTGGCTTGCGCGTGCACGGGGTCGGTGGCGCACAGCAGCACCACAAATTCGTCGCCACCCAGGCGGGCCACGGTATCGCTTTGGCGCACCGTCAGTTCAATGCGGCGCCCGGCCTCGATCAGCACCGCGTCGCCCACGGCGTGGCCTTGGGTGTCGTTGACGGCTTTGAAGTGGTCCAGGTCGATGGCCACCACCGCCATCGACTGACCACTGCGCTGGCTTAGTGCCAATTGACGTTGCGCCAATTCCATGAACATGCCCCGGTTGGCCAACTGGGTCAACGGGTCATGCTGCGCGGCAAAAGTGACCTTTTGCATCGCTTCGGCCGCTTGTTGCAGGGCTTCTCCCACGGCCTCTGCCTCGCGGAACTGCACTTGTGGCAGAGTCACCGCTCCACCTTCGTACAGCGATTGGGCGGCGGCGTTGATGTCGTGCACCGTGGTCAGCACGCGGCGCGCCAGTCCCAGCGCCAGCAGCAGGCCCACGCCCAACGTCAGGGTGGTGACAGCGCCCACCCGCCAGATCAAAGGTTGAACGCTGGCGTTCAGCTGGTGTTGAGGCGCTCCGACCACGATCGTCCAGCCCCAGCGCTCCGAGCGCTTCAATGCCGCGTAGGTCATGAGGCCTTCTTTGGTCGGAATTTTCAGCTGTTGTTCGGCCGGTCCAGTCAGCGCGGCCCGCACCAGCGCAGGCACCGCCGGTTGGCCCACGTAGTTGGCGGCGTCGCGCGAGCGCCCGGTGATGGTGCCATTGCGGTCCAGGATGGCGATCAACCAGCCTTCGGGTGGTTGTTGCGCCGCCAGCAGCGCGTTCAGGCGTTGCGGCGACAGGCCGATGTTCAGGCTGTAAACCACTTGGTCCCCGCGGCGCACCGGCACCCCCATGGCCAGCGCCTGACGCTGGGTGACCGGGCCCACGAACAGGTCGGTGAGCACGGTGCGGCCTTCCGAGAACACCTGCTCCAGTTGCTGTGGGGTGCCCTGCGTGGGCAAAGGCTGGCCAAAAGGCACCAGGGTGTTGACGATTTGCCGGCCTTGCGGATCGGTCAGGATGTAGTTGTAAACCGAACTCGCGTCCAGCGCGTCGTTGGCGCGCAGGTGAAAGTTGTTCAACTGGTCGTTCATCAGTTCGGGAGCGGTGGCCAGCACCTTCAGGCCCGACTCGATCGCGGCCAGTTCGCTCTCCAGCTCGCTCGCCACCTGCCGGGCCATCAGCAGCGTGATCTGTTCGGCTTGGGCGCGGCGCAACTCGAAGTTGCTGTACACCAGCCAAGCGTTGATGACCGCAGCCGGCAACACGCACAGCGCCGCCAGGGCCAGCAAGCTGGTCTTGAGCGAGTAGCGGCGCAGCCTTTCGGCAGGTGGTCTGGCAGGTGAGTGGGGCACAAGCAGGGGGCTAAGGGCACGACACCACTGTCATCATGTCGATTTCGCACCGGGCTGGCAAGCCCTGAAACCCATTCTTCCCTGTGGCGGGCTTATCGCGGATAATGCAGGGGTGAAGTCTGCCAGGCCGCCGCTGGTGCAAGTGCCGAAAGGCCGCACTGGAGGAACGTCCGGACTGCACAGGACAGCGCAGGAGCTAACGGCTCTCCACCGTGAGGTGAGGATCAGAGCAACAGAGACGAGTCCCTGGGGACCAACCGCTTCGGCGGCAGGAGCCTGGGGGGTGAAACGGGCAATCTCTGCGCGCAGCAACACCAAGTAGGCCAGTCACGGGAGCAGGGCAACCTCTCCCGACCTTGTGGTTCCGCAAGGCGAGCTGGCGGGTAGGTGGCACCGAGCCATTGGGGTGACCCATGGCCCAGAGGAATGGCGGTCACGTCGGGGCAACCCGACGCACAGAATCCGGCGTATCGGCAGACTTCACACTTTATTTTTCGCGTGCCCCATGGGCGCGTGACCCGGGAGCCAGTCATGCCATCTCTGCGTGCCGGAATGTGTGTGTTGTGTGTGTGGGCGGGCCTTGTGGGCACTGCCCAGGGGGCCACCGCCACCACGTCCACCACCGATTGGCTTTGCGAGGTGGCTTACCAGCCCGCCCGGCAGGTGTGGCCGCGCGCAGTGCGGCTGACCTACGATGCCCGCCGTCTGCTCGAAGTCGCTGTTGACGGGGTGCCCGTTTACCAATTCGCGGTGCTGGACACGCTGATCCTGACCTCGCTCGACAACGAACGGGTGCGCGCGTACCGGCTGCGGCTGGCGCCCGGTCAGTC
>CAZGDZ010000354.1:0-2660 GCA_964524855.1 uncultured Macromonas sp. | reverse complement strand
ACCAGCCTGGCGCCGAGCGAATCGGCCAGTGGCTTGACCCGGCGGCCAAAGGCAGTCAGGCCTTTGTGGCCTTTGCCAAAGAAATGGTCGAGCGCAGCGGCACGCCTTGAGCGCTCACCGTTCCACGTGAAACACCGGCATGAAGCCTGACAACGTCCTCATCTTGCCCGGCTGGCAAAACAGCGGTCCCGACCACTGGCAAAGCCGCTGGGAAGCCTTGCACGGTTTTCGCCGCGTGGAGCAACACGACTGGCTGACCCCGCGCCGGGGCGATTGGCTGGCCCGTCTGGACGAGGTGGTGGTGGACAGCCCGCAGCCGGTGGTGCTGGTGGCCCACAGCCTGGGCTGCATCCTCACCTCCGCCTGGGCCCATTTTTCCCGCCACACCCACCGCGTGCGCGGCGCGTTGCTGGTGGCCCCCGGCGATGTGGAGCAACCCGATCTGGCCGCGCAGTTGCCCGGTTGGGCGCCGATCGTGCGCCAGGTGCTGCCGTTTCCCAGCGTGCTGGCCGGCAGCCGCGACGACCCGTATTGCCATTTCGAGCGGGCCGAGGGCCTGGCGCGCGACTGGGGCAGCCGCTTCATTGACCTGGGCGCGCGCGGCCACATCAACGCCGAATCGGGTCTAGGCGACTGGCCCGAAGGTCTGGCCTGGATTGAACCTTATTTTTCCGACACAGGAACCCCTCACCCATGGTGACCAAGAAACCCAAAGGCCTCGGTCGCGGCCTGGAGGCCCTGCTGGGCCCCAAACTGGACGACGCGGCACCGACGCCTGCAGCCAGCGCCGATGTGCCCAGCACCCTGGCGCTGAGCGATCTGGTGCCTGGCACCTACCAGCCCCGCACCCGCATGGACGAGGGTGCGTTGTACGAGCTGGCCGAGAGCATCCGCAGCCAGGGCATCATGCAGCCGATTCTGGTGCGCCGCCTGGACGACGCCGATGGCGAGCGCCGCTTGGCCGAGTGGCAGGTCGCGCAGGGCTTGCCGGCGGCACCGCGCGGCGCGCGCCCGGTGTACGAAATCATCGCGGGCGAGCGCCGTTTCCGGGCCGCCCGCCTGGCGGCGTTGGAAACGGTGCCGGTGCTGGTGCGCGACGTGCCCAACGAGGCCGCCGCCGCCATGGCCTTGATCGAAAACATCCAGCGCGAAGACCTCAACCCGCTGGAAGAAGCCATGGGTTTGCAACGCCTGATAAAGGAGTTTGCGCTCACTCACGACGAGGCAGCGCAAGCGGTGGGCCGTTCGCGCAGCGCGGCCAGCAACTTACTGCGCTTGCTCAACCTGGCCGAGCCGGTGCAGACCATGCTGATGGCCGGCGACATCGACATGGGCCACGCCCGTGCGTTGCTCAGCCTGGACAAGGCGACCCAGATCACCGCCGCGCACCAGATCAGCGCGAAAGCCCTGTCTGTGCGGGAGGCTGAGCACCTTTCCAAGAAGCTGAGCGCCGAGTTCAATCTGACCCCTCAGAAGCCCAAGAAGGAGAAGTCGCGCGACATCCGCCGGGTGGAAGAAGAGCTGTCCGACCTGCTGACCGCCGAGGTGGAGGTGCGGGTGAAGAAGCGCGTCAAACGCCATGGGCGGGTCGAGGAGTTGGGCGAACTCGCCATCCAGTTCGGCTCGCTGGAAGCGCTGAATGGCCTGATCGACCGTTTGCGCGGCGAGCACCGCTGACACGCGGCCACCGGCGCACCCATGGCCATGCGCGAGCTGATCGAACGGGTGGCGGCTTGGCCGTGGCCCTGGCCAGCGGTGCTGGTGTGGCTGGCGAGCTGGGGCTGGTTTGTGGTGCTGCGTGGGTATGGGCTGGGTGTGTGGTGGGCGGCCTTGCTGGCCACCGCCCTGGGCGTGGCAGCGGCCCATTGGGGCGGAACCCGCTGGCGGCGGCTGTTCATGGCGCTCGGTTTTCCGCTGTCGTGGGGTTTTACCGCCGGGCTTGCAGGGGTGCCGCCCTGGGTCTGGCTGCTGCCTGCGGGCGTGTTCCTGCTGTTGTACCCGCCGGGTGCGTGGCGCGATGCGCCGGTGTTCCCGACCCCGCTGGACGCGTTCGAAGGCCTGCGCGAGGTGTTGCCCTTGCCGCCTGCATCGCGGCTGCTGGACGCGGGTTGCGGGGCCGGCGATGGCCTGCGGGCGCTGGAGCGCGCTTACCCCGATGTGCGGCTGGACGGCGTGGAGCGCAGCTGGCCGTTGCGCTTTCTGGCGGCCTGGCGTTGCCCGGGGGCGCGTGTGTTCCAGGGCAACATGTGGGTGCAGGACTGGGGGCGCTACGACTTGGTTTACCTGTTCCAACGGCCCGAAACCATGGCCGACGCCTGGGCCAAGGCCGAGCGGGAACTGGCGCCTGGCGCGTGGCTCGCCAGCCTGGAGTTCGAGGTGCCGGACCGTGTGCCCAGCCTGCGCTGGACCTGCCCCGATGGCCGACCCCTCTGGCTGTACCAGCAGCCCGATGCGTCAACCCTGTGACCGCAGCACCGGGGCCGCCGCGCCAAACCGGCGCTGCATGAACGCTGCCTCGGGCTCGGGCTTCCCATACAGGTAGCCCTGCATCAGCACCCCGGCGTGGCGGTTGAAGAAAGCGGCCTGTTCCGGTGTTTCCACCCCTTCGGCCACCACCCGCAGCCGCAGGTGGCTCACCACCGACAGGATCGCCTCCACCA
>CAZGDZ010000353.1:0-2661 GCA_964524855.1 uncultured Macromonas sp. | reverse complement strand
ACCCCTGGTCATGGACAACGTTGCCAACCAGATCCTCGAAGGCAACCAGTCGATCGTTGGCCTGATGGTCGAGAGCCACCTGGGCTGGGGCAACCAGTCGATACCTAAAGACCTCAATCAGCTGAAATACGGCGTGTCCGTCACCGATGCCTGCATCGACTGGGACAGCACCGAAAAAACCCTGCGCGGGATGCACGCCAAACTCAAGGATGTGCTGCCCAAGCGTCACCGCAGTTAAACGCCACACGCATAAAAAAGCCGGGCGATGCCCGGCTTTTTTATATAAACCTCTGTGTCAGCCTTTGACACTATGGCGCTGACGACGCTCCATATATCGCTCGACGTAGGAACAAGAGGGGATCACCGTGTATTCCATGTGTTCCGCGTACTGCAAGGCATGCTCGGTCAAGGCGGCGGCGATGCCACGACCACGCAACGAATTCGGCACGAAGGTACGGTAAATATCCAAGGTCTGCTTCCCCAGATCCATATAGGCCAGGTACGCACGATCACCATCCACTGTGGTCTCGAACTGGTGACCCTTGAGGTCATGGTGAATGGACAACGCCTCGCTCATTACAACTCCTCTGAAAGTAACCTGCCAACCATAGCGTACCTTAGCGATATTTTCCCGTCGAAGCGACCTCGGCATTGCGCCATCATCGCACGCGCAGTCGCAATGGTAAGCATTGACCGGCACTGTCAGCCGGGCTTGCCTTGCCTAGAACACACTCAAGAAAGCGATGCAGCACAGCACCGCAATTACCGGAACCATTACCGTCACGATGAAAATGTCTTTGTAAGCCTGCTTGTGGGTCAAGCCCATGATCATCAGCATGGCAATCACTGCTCCACAGTGCGGCAGCGAGTCAAACCCACCCGAGGCAATAGCGGCTATTCGGTGAAGAACTTCGGGCTCGACGCCCATTTCCAGGTATTTTGGCGCCAGGCTCTGCATGAATATCTGCAAGCCACCGGAGGAGGAGCCGACGATTCCGGAAACCACACTGACCGAGGCGAATACCGACAACAGCGGCGGCAAGTCAACCGCCAGAATCCACTGGGCAAACTGGCCAAAGCCAGGCGTCTGGATGACCACGCCACCAAAACCAATCACCGCAGCGGTGTTCAGCAGCGGCATGATCGCATCGTCGGCGCCCTGTCCGAGCAACGCCAGCGTATTGCGCCGCAAGCCCGCGAACAGCATGACCGCAACCGCAGTGGCGAGCACCAGAGCCAGGCTCGGCCAGAGAATGGGTTGCTGTTGACTGAATTCCAGCAACGGCCCCAGCACGCCCAGCCCGGGATCGACTGCACCACTCAACAACAGCAGGCGCGGTAGCATGATAATGCCCAGCACCATCAGGATAGGCACCAGAGCCAAGCTCCAATGTGGCCCGGCGCCCGGCGCGCTGGCCAATTGCTCCATGCGCAAATCCTGCGCATTGGCCTCGAACCCCTCGCCGCGCTCGCGCGCCAGGCGCCATTCACGCTGAACATAAGCCATGCCCAGCGCCATCATCAACACGCTCGCGGCCACACCGATCCAGGCACCGGCAAACAGGTCGGTACCCAAGGCGCTGGCGGCGATGACATTGTGAATCGAGGGTGTGCCCGGCATCGCAGTCATGGTGAAGGTACCGGCGCCCAAGGCGGTGGCAGCGCAGAATAGACGCTTGGGCAGGTTGGCCTCACGCATCAAGCTGATGCCCAGCGGATACATGGTAAAGATCACCACGAACACCACCACCCCACCATAGGTCAGCAATGCACAGACCAGCATGGTGACCCACAGCGTCCGGCTAATGCCGAGGCTGCTCGTTATCGCCTGAGCGATGCTGCTGGCCGCCTGGCTTGCGGCCATGACCTTGCCAAATATGGCACCGCAAAGAAACAACACGAAGAACTTGCCGGCAAAGGTGAAGGCGCCCAAGGGGCCGAAAGGGAAATATTCGAGTAGTGCCTTCGGGGCTTGCAAACCATTGCTCAGCGCCACCACCAAGGCGCAAAACGAGGCCGCAATGAATATATTCACCCCACGCAGTGCCATGAACATCAGTAAGGCCAAACCCGCCAACAACCCCGCATTCCCGAGCATGTGCAACCCCCCATTATTCTTGTATTTGTCAGCCCATCTTCAAAAACCACAGCGCATGTCCTGCCCTCTCAGCCCAGGCCAGCCCCCGTTCACCAAGCCCGGCAAGCGGCCTTGTGAAGCCCCGCGGAGTCCAAGCATCAAACCCCGCCCGACGTGTATCCGCAACGCAGATACCGCAGAACCCGATCACTGAGGGGCGTGCCAAAACAATGGGAGGCTCAGGCCGTGAGCAGGCTGTCGTGCTTATGACACTTCATCGCCGGGTCCCGGTAGCTGTGAATGCGAGGCGTTTTATAACAGTAAACTCCGCGACACAGTAGAAACAACGCGGCCGCCATGTTTTTCATACAAAGCCCTCACAACTTGCCACCGCGCCCTTGCGGCTTGACCCAGATGAAAAAAAACATGTCGCGCTTGCACCGCCTACATTTACTTACTAAAAGTTATAGGTAGTATGTACGCCGGCTAATTTCCTACTATTTGGAAATTGCTTTTACGGAAAATTCCACTCAAGGGGAACACGATGAACAACGTTCTGAAATTCTCTGCTCTGGCTTTGGCCG
>CAZGDZ010000352.1:0-2662 GCA_964524855.1 uncultured Macromonas sp. | reverse complement strand
TCGTGCGCCGCCAAAGCGACATTTTCCGGGCCGAAGCCACCGGTGGCGGCGAACACCACCTGTTCTACAAGCTCTACGGCTCGCTTTTTTTCGGCGCGGTCGTCAAGATCGACCCCATCGTGCAGGCGGTGGAGAAGTCACCCCAAGCCTTGAGCGTGGTGCTGGACGCCAGCCAGTTGATTTCGCTGGACACCACCGGCCTGGACGCGCTGGAACAACTGCACAAGGCACTGGAAAAGCGCGGCGCGCATTTGTGCATGACGGGCCTGAACGACCAGCCGCGCTCGCTGATCGAGCGTTCCGGTTTCGCGGCCAAACTGCACCCCTGGGGGCCGGTGGACCAGCTTGGCTAAAATCGTGGGCAATACCCGCACCGCTCTCACACCATGAACATCTTCGCCCGCCCGCATTACGCCTCTGAGGTCACCCAGTTCATCGACTCGCTCAAGCAGCAAAAGCCCGAACTGGAAGCCGAACAGCGCCAGGGCCGCGCCCTGTTGTGGGACAAACCGGTGGACCGCCAGTTTGCCGCCGACACCCAGGCCGCGCAGGTCAAGCAAAAGCCCTACGTCTACCAGACCGAACCCTCGCTGCGCTGAGGCAAGTCAGGCCGCCACGGGCCGATGAACACCGCCCTGCCCCCGGACGCCGAGCTGCCCCCTGCGTCGCCCGAACAGGCCGAAACCCTGCCCGACACCGTGGACCAGGTGGCCCGGGCGCGGCTGTACGGCGAACCGCTGTTCCAGCTCCCGCAAGACCTGTACATCCCGCCCGATGCGTTGCAGGTCTTTCTGGAAGCGTTTGAAGGCCCGTTGGACTTGCTGCTGTACCTGATTCGCAAGCAGAACTTCAACATCCTCGACATCCCGATGGCTGAGGTCACGCGCCAGTATCTGAGCTACGTGGACCAGGTGCGCGCCCAGAACCTGGAGCTGGCTGGGGAATACCTGTTGATGGCCGCGATGCTGATCGAGATCAAGTCGCGCATGCTGCTGCCCCCCAAAAAGGTGGCCGAAGGCGAAGAGGCCGAAGACCCCCGCGCCGAACTGGTGCGCCGCCTGCTGGAGTACGAGCAGATCAAACTGGCGGCCCACCAACTCAACGAGTTGCCGCAACTCGGGCGCGATTTTTTGCGCGCCGAGGTGTTTGTGGAACAGGCGCTGGCGCCCCGCTTCCCCGACGTGTTCCCGCAAGACCTGGCCGACGCCTGGCGCGACATCCTGCGACGGGCCAAGCTGGTGCAACACCACCGCATCAGCCGCGAAGAACTGAGCGTGCGCGAACACATGAGCCTGATGCTGCGCCAACTGCACGGCCGCCGCTTTGTGGAATTTGGCGAACTGTTCGACGTGCGGCGCGGCCACACCGTCATGGTGGTGACCTTCATCGCCATGCTGGAACTGGCCAAGGAAACCCTGATTGAACTGACGCAGGCCGAAGCCTACGCCCCCATTTACGTCCGCCTGGCGTACACCCCACAATGACCCAATCCCCCTCCCACACTGGCGCCCTGACCCGCCAGTTTGATGTTGTCATCATCGGCAGCGGCTTGGCCGGCCTGAGCACCGCACTGCTACTGCCTCCACACCTGCGCGTGGCGGTGCTGACCAAACGCACCATCGAAGACGGCTCCAGCGGCTGGGCCCAGGGCGGCATTGCCGCCGTGCTGGCCGAAGACGACAGCTTCGACGCTCACGTGGAAGACACCTTCGTGGCTGGCGCTGGCCTGTGCGACCCCGCCGCCACCCGCTTCACCGTGGAAAACGCGCCCGAGGCCATTGCCTGGCTGCGCAACATGGGCACCCAATTCACCCTGCATGAAGGGGAACTGCACCTCACACGCGAAGGCGGCCACAGCCACCGGCGCATCGTTCATGCGGCAGACGCCACAGGCGCGGCCGTCCAACACACCCTGATCGACCGGGTTCATCAGGCGGCCAACGTGCAGGTGTTCGAGACCCACAACCTGGTCGATCTCATTCTGAGCGACAAGCACGGCGGGGAAGCAAATGCCCCGCGACGTTGTCTGGGCGCCTATGCGTTGAACGAGGAAACCGACCAAGTCGAAGCCTTCGTGGCGCCGAACACCGTGCTCTGCACCGGCGGTGCGGGCAAGGTGTACCTGTACACCTCCAACCCCGACACCGCCACCGGCGACGGCATTGCGGCCGCCTGGCGCGCCGGTTGCCGGGTGGCCAACATGGAATTCATCCAGTTCCACCCCACTTGCCTCTACCACCCCAAGGCCAAATCCTTCCTGATCACTGAAGCAGTGCGTGGCGAGGGCGGGCTGCTCAAGCTGCCTGCGCACCTGGGCGGCCATCGCTTCATGCCCGACCACGACCCGCGCGCCGAGCTGGCCACGCGCGACGTTGTGGCCCGCGCCATCGACTTCGAGATGAAGCGCCACGGCATCGACTGTGTGTACCTCGACATCTCACACGAGTCGCCCGAGTTTTTGCACGAGCACTTTCCCAACATCCTGGCGCGCTGCGCCGAGCTGGGCATTGACATCACGAAGGAGCCCATCCCCGTGGTACCCGCCGCCCACTACACCTGCGGCGGCGTGGTGACCGACCTGAACGCCCGCACCGACCTGCCCGGCCTGTACGTGGTGGGCGAGGCCAGTTGCACCGGCCTGCACGGCGCCAACCGGCTGGCC
>CAZGDZ010000351.1:0-2662 GCA_964524855.1 uncultured Macromonas sp. | reverse complement strand
CCACCGCCGGGTTCAGCAGCACGGCGCGGCAGCCGGTGTCCAACGCCAGCCGGGTGGCGTAAAACCCGCCCAGCGACGAGCCCACCACCGCCATGCGGCCCTGCGGCCAGTCGGCAGTGCCTTGGCGGATCAGCGCCATCGCGGCGGCGGGCGAGGGCGGCAGTTGCGGGCACCACCAGACCACGCCGGGGTGTTCGCGCTGCACCCGTTCGGCCATTTTCACCGCCTTCATCGACCCCGGTGATGAGCGAAACCCGTGCAGGTACAGCAGGTGGGTGGTGGTGTCGGTGGGTAACAAAGTGGGCCGCAGGTTCATGGGGCTAGGATAATCCAGCCCCATGGCCGTTGTGATTGAAAAACCGCCCTTGTGGCGACGTGTGGCCCCGGTGTTCCAGGGGTTCGATGGGCCGTTGCTGCTGGCGGTGTTGCTGCTGGCTGCCACGGGTTTGGTGGTGATGTATTCCGTGGGCTACGACGTGGAAGGGCGCTTTGCGCTGCATGCCCGCAACATGGCGATTGCTGCGGGTGTGTTGTTCATCACCGCGCAAATTCCGCCGCAGCGGCTGATGGCCTTGGCGGTGCCGCTGTACACCGTGGGCGTGGCCTTGCTGATCGCCGTGGCGGTGTTTGGCATCACCAAAAAAGGGGCGCAGCGCTGGGTGAACGTGGGCATCGTGATCCAGCCGAGTGAAATCATGAAGCTGGCCATGCCGCTGATGATGGCTTGGTGGTTCCAGAAGCGCGAAGGTCAATTGCGCCCGCTGGATTTTGTGGTGGCGGGCTTGATCCTGGCGGTGCCGTCAGCGCTGATACTGCGCCAGCCCGACTTGGGCACCACCTTGCTGGTGGCCGCGTCGGGGCTGTTCGTCATCTTTTTCGCGGGGCTGAGCTGGAAGCTGATCATCCCGCCCGTGGTGCTGGGGGCGGTGGGCATCGTCACGCTGATTGTGATGGAGCCACAGTGGTGCCAGCCGGGGGTGGACTGGCAGGTGCTGCACGAGTACCAGCGCCAGCGCGTTTGCACCTTGCTGGACCCGATGAAAGACCCGCTGGGCAAGGGGTTCCACATCATCCAGGGCATGATCGCCATCGGCTCCGGCGGCGTGTGGGGCAAGGGCTTCATGCAAGGCACCCAAACTCACCTGGACTTTGTGCCCGAACGCACCACCGACTTCATCTTCGCCGCCTTTGCGGAGGAATTTGGCTTTGTCGGCGTGCTGGCCTTGTTGGCGGCGTTCCTGTTCTTGATTTACCGGGGCCTGACCATCGCCACCCAGGCGCCGACCCTGTTCGCGCGACTGCTCGCGGGTGCGCTCACCATGATTTATTTTGTGTATGCCTTCGTCAACATGGGCATGGTCAGCGGCATTTTGCCGGTGGTGGGGGTGCCGTTGCCTTTCCTCAGCTATGGCGGCACCGCCATGGTGACGCTGGGCGCCAGCCTGGGCATGTTGATGGCGGTGGCCAAATCCAAACGCTTGGTTCAGTCCTGACCAGGGGCATGGCGTGCATGGCCGGCTGCAACTTCCTACAATCAGGTCATGATTGCCCGTGAACCCACCTTGGCCCGTCTGGCCACCGCCCAAGACCTGTTGCTGACGCCCTACGGCTTGGATGAAACCCATTTGCGCAAGGCGCTGGGCGAAATCCTGGTGCCCGGCGTGGACGACGCGGATTTGTACTTCCAGTACACCCGCTCCGAAGGCTGGAGCCTGGAGGAGGGCATCGTCAAGACCGGCAGCTTCCGCATCGACCAGGGCGTGGGCGTGCGCGCCGTCAGCGGCGACAAAACGGCGTTCGCCTATTCCGACGATCTTTCGTGGGCCGCCCTGCAGGACGCGGCCCACAGCGTGCGCGCCATTGGCGCCCAGGGCCAGAGCCAGAAGGCCAAGGTCGGCCGCACCAAGGTGTCCAAGTCGCGCTCGCTCTACCCTGCGCACGACCCCATCACCACGCTGGACAGCACCGCCAAAGTGGCCCTGCTGGAGAAAGTGGAGCACCTGGCCAAGGCCCAGGACCCGCGCATCGTGCAGGTGATGGCGGGTCTGGCCAGCGAGTACGACGTGGTGCTGGTGGCGCGGGCTGACGGTACCCTGGCCGCCGATGTGCGCCCGCTGGTGCGCCTGTCGGTGACGGTGATTGCCGAGCAGGCGGATCGGCGCGAAATCGGTTCGTCGGGCGGCGGTGGCCGCTTCGGGCTGGACCATTTCGACGACGCCCTGCTGCAGCAGTACGTGACCGAGGCGGTGCAGGCCGCTCTCATCAACCTTGACAGCCGCCCGGCCCCGGCTGGCGAGATGACCGTGGTGCTGGGCCCCGGCTGGCCCGGTGTGCTGCTCCACGAAGCTGTGGGCCACGGCCTGGAGGGCGATTTCAACCGCAAGGGCAGCAGCGCTTTCACCGGCATGATCGGCAAGCGCGTGGCCGCCAAGGGTGTGACCGTGCTGGACGACGGCACCATCGCTGACCGCCGTGGATCGCTCAACGTGGACGACGAAGGCTGTGCCAGCCAGAAGAACGTGCTGATCGAAGATGGCATTCTGCGCGGCTACATTCAGGACAGCCTGAACGCGCGCCTGATGGGCGTGGCGCCCACCGGCAACGGCCGGCGCGAAAGCTACGCCCACCTGCCCATGCCGCGCATGACCAACACCTACATGCT
>CAZGDZ010000350.1:0-2669 GCA_964524855.1 uncultured Macromonas sp. | reverse complement strand
CCTTGTCGAGCGGGATGCCGTCGAACAGGATCTTCATGTCCTCCACGCTGTCGATGGCCACGCCCGCCTTGCCCACGTCACCGGTCACGCGGGGGTGGTCGCTGTCGTAGCCACGGTGAGTGGCCAGGTCAAACGCGACCGACACGCCTTGCCCGCCAGCGGCCAGCGCCTTGCGGTAGAACGCGTTGGATTCTTCGGCGGTGGAAAAGCCAGCGTACTGGCGGATGGTCCACGGGCGCACTGCATACATGGTGGCCTGCGGGCCGCGAATGAACGGCTCGAAACCGGGCAGCGTGTTGGTGTACGGCAGGTTCGCCGTGTCTTCTGCGGTGTACAGCGGCTTGACGGTAATACCGTCCGGCGTCACCCAGTTCAGGCTGTCAACAGACACCCCTTTGAGCGATTTGGCGGCAGCGGCCTGCCAGTCGGCCACGGTGGACGGTTTGAATTCTTGGTCGGACATGCAAACACCTGGGTCGGTTTCAAAAAACTGCGAAGATTTTACATCATTCATAATTATTGATGCAAAATTCAGTCGCGCTACAATGGCGAGAGTTGTCATTCACCGTTATGTCTACCGTCTCCCTCACTCCCCGCGCGCTCTACGAAGAAGTGGCGGAATTGCTGCGCCAGCGCATTTTCAACCGCGAGTTGCCGCCCGGTAGCTGGATCGATGAGTTGAAAATCGCCGAAGAGCTGGGCATCAGCCGCACGCCGCTGCGGGAAGCCATCAAAGTGCTGGCCGCCGAAGGGCTGGTCACCATGAAGGTACGGCGCGGGGCCTACGTGACCGAAGTATCCGAACAGGACTTGCGCGAAGTTTACGAACTGCTCTCACTGCTCGAAGCCGACGCGGCCGGCGCGGTCTGCCGGCTGGCTTCTGATGCCGAATTGAAAGAATTGCAAGGCCTGCACGCCGAACTGGAACGCGCTGCACAGCCCGACGTGGGCTCACGCGAGCGCTTCTTTCAACTCAACGAAACCTTCCACCTGCGGGTGCTGGAACTGGCGGGCAACCGTTGGCGCAAGCAGATGGTGGCCGACCTGCGCAAGGTTATGAAACTCAACCGCCACAGCTCCTTGCTGAAATCCGGGCGGATTGAAGAATCGTTGGAAGAACACCGAGACATCGTCGAAGCCCTGCTCCAACGTGACGAGGCCCAGGCGGTGGCGCGTGTGCGAACCCACTTCGCCAACGGGCTGCAGGCTGCCGCCTGAACTTACCCAGTAAAGGGTAGATCAGGCCGCCACGGCCGGCAATTGATCCCGCTCGAACGCCTCGCGGGCCAAAGCCCAGACCTCGCGCGGCGGCAAGGGCTTGAGCTTGTGGTTGCTCCAGACCTGCCGCCACAACCTGGCACCGCGCTGGCCATGCCGCAACCCCAGCATGTGGCGCGCGATCGGGTACCAAGGCGTCCCGTCTTCCACTGCCTCCCGCTCCATGTAGTCCACCATGGCGGCCTCCACCGCATCGCGCTCCACGGTAGACGGCGCATCGCCGTAGTAGCGCTCGTCCCAGGTCGTCATCACCCAGGGGCGGTAATACACCTCGCGGCCCAGCATCGCGCCATCCAGGTGCGCCAGGTGGGTGTCGATCTGTTCGTTGGTTTGCACGCCCCCGTTGACCACAATGGTCAAGCCGGGGAAGTCGCGCTTGAGCTGGTAGGCCAACTCGTAACGCAGCGGCGGCACTTCGCGGTTTTCCTTCGGGCTCAGGCCCTGCAGCCACGCATTGCGGGCATGGACGATGAACACCTCGCACCCTGCCTCTACCACGGTGCCCACAAAGTCGCGCACGAAGTCGTAACTTTCTACCTTGTCGATGCCAATGCGGTGCTTCACCGTCACCGGCACGTCCACCACGTCGCGCATCGCCTTCACACCGTCGGCCACCAGTTGTGGCTCGGCCATGAGGCAGGCGCCAAAGGCGCCGCGTTGCACACGCTCGCTGGGGCAACCGCAGTTGAGGTTGATTTCGTCGTACCCCCACTGCGCCCCCAACTTCGCGCCATGGGCCAGTTCGGCGGGCTCACTGCCACCTAGTTGCAAAGCCACCGGGTGCTCCACCTCGTCGCGGCGCAGGTGCCGGCGCGGATCGCCATGCCGCAGCGCGCCGGTGGTCACCATTTCGGTGTACAGGCGGGTGCGTTTGGTCAGCAGTCGGTGGAAGAACCGGCAGTGCTTGTCAGTCCAATCCAGCATCGGCGCCACGCTCAGGCGCCAGCCGTTAGGCGACGTCAAATCAGGGGAAGTCATCCCGCTATTATCCCGCCCCTCGCTTGCCCATAAGAAAACACCCACACCCACCGGACAGTGGATGCGGGTGTTTCGTTGCCTGCAGCGTACCGCGCCGTCTAGGGCACGGCCACGGCATCAACCCATGTGCAGACCACCGTTGCAGGAGAAGTCCGCGCCAGTGGTGAAGCCAGAGTCTTCGCCCGCCAGCCAAGCCACGATGGAACCGATTTCATCCGGGGTGCCCAGGCGCTTCACGGGGATGGTGGCGACGATCTTTTCCAGCACATCCGGACGAATGGCGCGCACCATCTCGGTGCCGATGTAGCCCGGGCTCACGGTGTTCACCGTCACGCCTTTGGCGGCCAGTTCTTGGGCCAAGGCCATGGTGAAGCCGTGCATGCCTGCCTTGGCTGCGGAGTAGTTGGTCTGGC
>CAZGDZ010000349.1:0-2671 GCA_964524855.1 uncultured Macromonas sp. | reverse complement strand
ACCAGATGACCGAGCTGCGCATGATGAGCAAGGCCTGGGCCGAGAAGAACAACTCGGTGGGCCCCAAGGACATCAAGACCCAAGAAGAGAATTTTGCGCACCGCAATGCCATGGGCACCGGGCCGTACAAGCTCAAGTCCTGGCAGCCTGACCAGCGGCTGGTGCTGGAGAAAAACACCACCTGGTGGGGCAAGGCCGACACCAACGTGACCGAAATCGTCTACACCCCGGTGAAGGCGGTGGCCACCCGCATGGCGGCCCTGCTGTCGGGCGAGGTGGACTTTGTGCTGGACCCCAGCCCGCAAGACCTGGCGCGCGTGCGCAGCAACCCCAACCTGAAGGTGATGGACGGGATCGAAAACCGCACCATCTTCCTGGGCATGGACCAGTTCCGCGAGGAGCTGCCGGGCAGCAACGTCAAGGGCAAAAACCCGCTCAAAGACGTGAAGGTGCGCAAGGCGTTGTACCAGGCCATCGACATGGACACCATTGCCCGCGTGACACTGCGTGGCCTGGGTCAGCCCACGGGTGCGCTGGTGGCCCCGCAGGTGAACGGCTGGACACAAACGGTGCACAAGCGCCATCCCTACAACGTGGCCGCCGCGCAAAAATTGCTGGCCGATGCTGGCTACAAAGACGGTTTCGAGGTGGACTTTGCCTGCCCGAACAACCGCTACATCAACGACGAGCAGATCTGCCAGGCCATCACCGCCATGTGGGCCCGCATCGGCGTCAAGGCCAAGCTGCGTACCCTGCCGCTGACGACCTACTTCCCCATGATCCAGCGTTATGAAGCCAGCATCTACATGCTGGGCTGGGGCGTGCCCACCTTCGACGCGTTTTACAGCATCCAGTCGCTGGTGCGCAGCGTGGGTGCCCAGGGCGATGGCAACTACAACGTCGGCCGCTACAGCAACCCGCAGATGGACGCGCTGGTGGAGCGCACCCGCAAGGAAACCGACCTGAAGCTGCGCACCGAGCTGCTGACCCGCGCGCTGCAGTTGCAGAACGACGATGTGGCGCACATTCCGCTGCACAACCAGGTCATTCCCTGGGCCATGAAGAAAAACATCGACGTGGTGCACCGTGCGGACAACCGCATCGACTGGCGCCTGGTCAAGGTCAACTGACCTGATCTGACCTTACGCCGACTTTCCACCAAGGGCGGGCCTCACGAGGGCCCGACCCCGGAGAACCACGATGCTTGCTTTCATATTGCGCCGCCTCTACCAGGCGGCCTTGGTCATGGTGACCGTGGCGTTCATCGCCTTCATGCTGTTCCAGTACGTGGGCGACCCGATCACCTTCATGCTGGGGCAGGACGCGACCCCTGAACAGGTGGCCGAATTGCGGGGCGCGTTGGGCTTGGACCAGCCGTTCATTGTGCAGTTCTGGCACTTCCTGGCCAACGCGGTGCAGGGTGACTTCGGCATCAGCCTGCGCCAGGGCACGCCGGTGTCGCAGCTGATTGCCGAACGCTTCCCAGCCACGCTGGAGCTGGCGCTGGTGGCCGCTGGCCTGGCGCTGCTGGTGGGCATTCCCATGGGGGTGTACGCCGCCTTGCGGCGCGGCAGCTTTTTGAGCCAGTTGTTCATGACGCTGTCGCTGCTGGGGGTTTCGCTGCCCACCTTCCTGATTGGCATTTTGTTGATTCTGGCGTTTGCGGTGCACCTGGGCTGGTTCCCCAGCTTTGGCCGGGGCGAGGTGGTGAGCCTGGGCGGCTGGACCACCGGTTTGCTGACCGCCAAGGGCTGGCACCACCTGACGCTGCCGGCCGTGACGCTGGCCATCTTCCAGCTCACGCTGATCATGCGGCTGGTGCGCGCCGAGATGCTGGAGGTGCTGCGCACCGACTACATCAAGTTCGCCCGCGCGCGCGGGCTGCCCGACCGCGTCGTGCACTTCGGCCACGCGCTGAAGAACACGCTGGTGCCGGTGATCACGATCACCGGGCTGCAGCTCGGCGGGCTGATCGCGTTCTCGATCATCACCGAGACGGTGTTCCAGTGGCCCGGCATGGGGCTGCTGTTCATCCAGGCGGTGCAGTTCGCCGACATCCCGGTGATGTCGGCCTACCTGTGCCTGATCGCGCTGATCTTCGTGCTCATCAACCTGGCGGTCGACCTGCTGTACTTCGCGGTCGACCCGCGGCTGCGCGTCGAGCGGCCGGCCACCGGGCACTGAGTGCCGCACCGCCAGCCATGACCCGAGCGACCCTCCTCGGCACCCGCGCCCACCGATGACCGACCCTTCCGCGACGCCCGCATCGCCAGCCGCGCCCTCTGCCCCGGGCGTGTTCGCACGCGCGCTCGACAGCGACGTCTGGCACAGCTTCAAGCACTCGCCGGTGGCCATGCTGGCCGCGGCGACGGCGGCGCTGTGCATCTTCGTCGCGCTGTTCGCGCCCTGGATCGCACCCTACAACCCCTACGACCTGGCGTCGATCGACCTCAGCGACGCCCGCCTGCCGCCGGCCTGGATCGACGGCGGCGACACGCGCTACTGGCTGGGCACCGACGACCAGGGGCGCGACATCCTGTCGACCATCATGTACGGCGCGCGCATCTCGCTGTACGTCGGTCTGGCGGCGGTGGCGCTGTCGGTCGTGCTCGGTGTCGGGCTGGGCCTGCTGTCGGGTTTCGTCGGCGGCCGCATCGACGCCTTCATCATG
>CAZGDZ010000348.1:0-2672 GCA_964524855.1 uncultured Macromonas sp. | reverse complement strand
CGTTGTCCAACCTCGACGCCAAGCTGCGCGTGGAAATGCGTGCCGAGATCAAGCAACTGCACCAGCGCACCCGCACCACCACCGTGTACGTGACGCACGACCAGGTGGAGGCCATGACGCTGGGTGACCGCATCGCGGTGATGAAGGACGGCCTGGTGCAGCAGTTCGGCACCCCGGCCGAGATCTACGGCAAGCCCGCCAACCGCTTCGTGGCCGAGTTCATCGGTTCGCCGGCCATGAACATGGTGGACGCGCTGCGGGTGGACGGCGACCTGACTGCGCACGGTGCACCCCTGGCCTTGACCGAGGCCCAGGCTGCCGCCGTGCGTGCGCACGCCCAAGCAGAGTTGACCTACGGCCTGCGCCCGGAAAACCTGAACTTTGCCGACAGCGGCCTGCCCGGCACGCTGACCATGATCGAGCCCACCGGCCCCGAAACCTACGCGACGGTGGACACCGCCGTGGGTCACCTGACCGCGCGCGTGCCTGGCTTGCTGGCCGCGCACGTGGGCGACAAGGTGCACCTGCATTGGAACCCGGCGGACGCTCACCTGTTCGACCGCGCCACCGGCCAGCGCCTGGCGGTGTGAACGGTGGCTACCGTGCCTTTCACCGAGGACGTCCGGCTGGTGGCCGGCATGTGGCGCCTGACGGACTGGCGCCTGAGCCTGCCCCAGCGGGTGGCGTTCATCGAACACTGCCTGGCGCAAGGGGTCACCTGGTTTGACCACGCGCGGGTCTATGGCGCGGGTCAGGCCGAATGGGCGTTTGGCGAGGCCTTGGCGCAACTGCCGCCATCGCGCCGCGCGCAGCTGCGGTTGGTCACCAAATGCGGCATCGAATTCCCGGGTTTGCAGGGCAGCCCCGCGCGGCTGAAGCACTACGACTTGTCAGCCGCCCGCATCGCGTCCAGCGTGGACCAGTCGCTGCAGGCCCTGGGGGTGGAGCGGGTCGATCTGCTGTTGCTGCACCGGCCCAGCCCCTTGATGGATTACGACGAGATGGCCCAGGCCCTGCAAGTGTTGCAGGCGGCGGGCAAGGTGGATGCCGTCGGCGTGTCCAACTTCAGCGTCGCGCAGTTCGAGGCACTGAACCGACGCCTGCCGCTGGCCACCCAGCAGATCGAGTGTTCGCCGCTGCACCTGGCGCCACTGTACGACGGCATGCTGGACCATTTGCAGGGCCAAGGTGTGCGGCCCATGTTCTGGTCGGCGCTGGGCGGCGGGCGTTTGTTCGACCCACAAGCCCCGGCTGAATTGCAAACCGTCCGCACCGCGTTTGAACGTGCTGGGCAAACCTTGGGTTTGCCCAGCGCGGCGGCGGCTGTGTATGCTTGGCTGTGGCGTTTGCCGTGCCGTCCGGTGTTGATCACCGGCAGTGGTCGCACCCAGGCGGTGGACGAAGCGGTGACCGCATCTACCTGTGCGTTCCCGCTGGAACTTTGGTTCGAGTTGTTGGCGGCCATTCAAGGACACGAAGTGCCATGACTCTCCCTGTGTTGTTGGTCGGCTACGGTTTTGCATCGGCCACCTTTCATGCCCCGTTGATCCAGGCGGTGCCAGGGCTGGCCCTGGCCGGCGTGGTCAGCCGCGACCCGACCAAGGTCCATGCCGACTGGCCCGGCTTGCCGGTCTACCCCGATCTGCTTCAGGCCCTGGCCCAGTGCGACGCCCCGTTGGTGGTGATTGCCTCGCCCAACGACACCCACCACCCCTTGGCGGCGCAGGCGCTGGCCGCCGGGCGCCATGTGGTGGTGGACAAACCCTTCACCCTGACCCTGGCCGAAGCCGACGACCTGATCGCCCGCGCGGCCGCAGCGCAGCGGGTGTTGTCGGTGTTCCACAACCGGCGCTGGGACAGCGATTTTCTGGCACTGCAACGCCTGCAAGCGGACGGCCCGCTGGGCCGCTGGACCCATGTGGAAAGCCACTTTGACCGCTTTCGCCCCGAAGTGCGGCAGCGCTGGCGCGAGTCCGATCAGCCCGGTGCCGGGCTGTGGTACGACCTGGGACCGCATTTGCTGGACCAGGCCTTGCAACTGTTCGGCGCGCCCGACAGCCTGTGGCTGGACACCGCGCTGCAGCGCGACGGTGCACGGTCCGACGACTGGTTCCATGCGGTGCTGGCTTATGGCGCGCTTCGGGTGGTGTTGCACGCCAGCGCACTCACGGCGCGGCTGGCGCCCCGCTGGGTGGTGCATGGCACCCAGGGCAGCTACGAAAAATGGGGGCTGGACGCGCAGGAAGATGCGCTCAAGGCCGGTATCGACCCCCGGAACGCAGACTGGGGCCTGGACCCCCAGCCCGGCACGCTGACCTTGGCCGAGGGCGATGGCTTGCGCACCCAAAACCTGGCGCCCACTCAAGGCGACTACAAACGCTACTACGCGGGCCTGCGCGACGCCTTGCTGGACCCGGCCCGCCAGGCGGTGCCGGTGCCTGCATCCCAGGCCCGTGAGGTGATGCGCTGGATTGAGCTGGGCCGCCAAAGCCAGCGCGAAGGGCGCGTCATACGAGCGGTCTGAGCACCCCTATGGTCGAGGACGGCTGCGCTGGCGCAGATTACTTGGCGGTCGGCATCACGAACTCAGCGCCTTTGCCAATGCTCTCGGGCCAGCGTTGCATGATGGACTTCTGCTTGGTGTAGAAACGCACGCCTTCTTCGCCGTAGGC
>CAZGDZ010000347.1:0-2673 GCA_964524855.1 uncultured Macromonas sp. | reverse complement strand
CTGCGCCAATCACGGTCACGTTCATGCAGCACTCTCCTTGAAGTTGTCTGCATGCTGGGCGCGGGCCATGAATTGGCAGTGACAACGCCATGACAGCTTGGTGAACGTGCAGCCATTGCGGCCGAGGCTGTCACGCACCCTTCACGAAGTTGCCATGCGGACGACACACCCACCGCGAAGAATGGCGTTAAACAAGGAGCCTGAACGCATGAGAGAGCCCCCAACCCCCACGATTGACCTGTCACCTGCCATCAAACTGTCCGCCTGGCTGCGGCCCGACATTTCCGCCCCCGTGGTCGCCCGTCCCGCGCCCGCAGCGGCGCCCGCGCTCACGGTTTCGTGGGCTTGCCATCTGGACGAAGTGCGCGAAGCGCAGCGGCTGCGTCACGATGTGTTCGCCGGCGAAATGGGCGCCCGTTTGCCCAAAACAGTGCCCGGGCACGATGTGGACTTGTTCGATGACTATTGCGAGCACCTGTTGGTGCGCGATGCACACACGCAAGCCGTGGTCGGTACCTACCGGGTGCTTACGCCCGCCCAGGCCAAGCGTGTCGGCAGTTTTTACAGCGACACCGAATTCGACTTGACCCGCTTGCGCGGTATTCGCGAAAACATGGTGGAGCTGGGCCGCAGTTGCGTGCACCCCGATCACCGCCATGGCGGCGTCATCTTGGCGCTGTGGGGCGCGTTGGCCGAGTTCATGGCCCGCAACCGGCTCGACACCATGATCGGTTGCGCCAGCATCCCGATGCAGCACGAGGGACCACACGGCATGGTGGGTGGCGGCCATGCGGCGGCCAGCATCTGGCGCCAGGTGAGGGAGCGGCATCTTGCCTCGATCGAATTCCATGTGCGCCCGCGCCTGCCGCTGCCGGTGGACGAACTGGACAGCGACTTGGTGGTGGAGCCGCCCGCACTGATCAAAGGGTATTTGCGCCTGGGTGCCAAAGTCCTGGGCGCGCCGGCCTGGGACCCAGACTTCAACGCCGCCGATCTGCCGATGATGATGCGTCTGGCCGACATGCCGCCGCGCTACCGCAAGCATTTCCTGGGGGCGTGATGCGCAGCAGTTGGGCGCCCGATGGCCAAGCGATGGGTCGGTTTGCGCCCGACTTGGCGCTGGACGACGATGACGATGATGTGGACGAACGCCCCACCGCTGGCCGGAAAAGCCACTGGCGCACGGTGTTCATCTCGGACGTTCACCTGGGGACGCCGGGCTGCCAGGCCAAGGCCTTGCTGGCGTTCCTGAAAGCCCATCCCAGCGACCGGCTCTACCTGATCGGCGACATCATCGACGGCTGGCAATTGCGCCGCCGCTGGTACTGGCCGCAAAGCCACAACGACGTGGTCCAGAAAATCCTGCGTCGGGCACGCAAGGGCTGCAAAGTCACCTTCATTCCCGGCAACCATGACGAGTTTGCGCGCCATTTTCTGGGCCACAAGTTCGGCGGCGTGGACGTGGTGGAGGACGCCATCCACACCACCGCCGACGGCCGCAAACTGTGGATCATCCACGGCGATCATTTTGATGGCGTCATCCAGTACGCCAAATGGCTGGCCTACCTGGGCGACAACTTGTACGAATTCACCCTGCGGCTCAACACCCACCTCAACTCCTTGCGTGCGCGCTTGGGGTTGCCGTACTGGTCGCTTTCGCAGTACCTGAAGCATCGGGTCAAGTCGGCCCTGAATTACGTATTGCGCTTCGAAGGGGCAGTGGCTGCCGAAGCGCGCAAACGAGGGCTGGACGGCGTGGTGTGCGGCCACATTCACCGAGCCGAGATGCGCGACATCGACGGCACGCTGTATTGCAACGATGGTGATTGGGTAGAGAGCCTGACTGCGATCGTCGAACACCACGACGGGCGGTTGCAGATCGTGCAATGGCCTGGCCATGGACAGCCCCGAGCTGCTGCAACCACTTCCGTCGCGGCGGCATGAAAAAACCGTGACGGATTTCACGCGGATGTCATGCAATTGTCACGGTAGTGCTGAATAATGTGGCGCATTAAACAACAATAAATCTTCTCGTCCATGAGCGTGACCAGCGCCCCCAAGCACCCTTTCATCGACCGCGATCAGAGCATCCTCGCTTTCAACGAGCGCGTGCTGGATTGGGCCCGCAGGCCCGAAGTTCCGTTGTTGGAGCGCTTGCGGTACCTGACCATCGTGTCGTCCAACCTGGACGAGTTTTTCGAGGTCCGGTTCGCGCCCCACTTGGTCGCTTTCTTGGCCAACGAGCAGCGCGGCACCGCCACCGCCCAGACCTACCGCGATGTGGCTGCCAAAGTGCACCAGTTGGTGGCCCAGCAGTACGCCATCTACAACGAAGAGGTGATGCCGCTGCTGGAGAAGAAGGGCATCAAGCTGATTGGCCATGGCGAGCGCAACACCACCCAGCGCCGCTGGGTGAAAGACTATTTTCTGCGCGAAGTGCAGCCCTTGCTGCTGCCCATCGGGCTCGACCCGTCGCACCCCTTCCCGCAGGTTGCCAACAAGTCCTTGAACTTCATCGTTCGCCTGGCGGGGCGCGATGCGTTTGGCCGTGAAAATGAAGTCGCCATCGTCAAAGTGCCGCGGGCTCTGCCTCGGTACGTGCGCATTCCTGGGGCCAAGGGGAGCAAGCAGTCGAACCTGGTGTCCATTTCCAGCATCATCCGTTCCCATTTG
>CAZGDZ010000346.1:0-2682 GCA_964524855.1 uncultured Macromonas sp. | reverse complement strand
CGTTTTCCTCGTTGACCGCCAGGGCGTACAGGTTCACCCAGTCCAGCACGGCCAGAGGGTCGGTCAGGGCTTTTTCGGGGTGGGCGGTCAGGTCGTGAAACAACTGTGGCGCTCGCCGTTTTACCTTGAAGCCGCCGGGCAGGGTGCCTTCGGTGCGGCAGCCGCGTTCCACGCAGGCCTGCATCACAGCCCAGATGTGCAGCAGGCCTTTGTGCACCTCGTCGTCGCTGCGCCAATGGCGTTCGTTCACGCGCATGACGCCCGCGATGGAGAGACCGTGCTCGCGGCAACGCTGCAGCAGTTCGTCGCCGGTGCAAAACGGGATGGGCAGTTGCGTCGTGTCCGGAGCAATCACCTTCTGGCGTTGTCCGTCGGCGGCCACTTCCTCACTCACTACAAAGCCGCCGCCCACCGAGTAGTAGGTGCGTTCGGCCAGCACCTCACCGTCGGCCGCCCAGGCCGTCAGGCGCATGCCGTTGGCATGTAAGGGCAGGGTCTGGCTGCGGTGGAACAGCAGGTCTTCCTTGGGGTTCCAGGCGATCGGGCGCTGGCCCAGCAAGGGCAGGCGTTGATCGGCCTGTATGGCCGAGATGGTGGGCTCGATGGCTTCGATGGGCACGCTTTCGGGTTCGTGCCCGCACAGGCCCAGCAGCACCGCCTTGTCGCTGCCGTGGCCTTTGCCGGTCGCGCCCAGTGAGCCATAGAGAGCGCAACGCACCCGTACTGTGCTGGCCAGCAGACCGGACGTTTGCAGGCCCGCGGCAAACATGCGAGCGGCCCGCATCGGGCCGACCGTGTGCGAACTGCTGGGGCCGATGCCGATTTTGAACAGGTCGAAAGCGGACACGGCCATGGTGCGGACTCCCTCAGGTGACGTTGACTTCACGAAGGTCAGCGGCGAAGGCGTCCACCGCTTCGGGCGTGGTGTCCCAGGCGCACATGAAGCGGCAACCGCCGCCCGCGATGAACTGGTAGAACTTCCAGCCCTTGGCGTACATGGCCTCGATGGCTTGCGGCCGTAACTGGGCGAACACCGAATTCACCTGCGGTGGATGCAGCACGTTGACCCCGGGAATGTGGCGGATGGCTTCGAACAAGTGCTGCGCCATCGCGTTGGCATGGCTGGCATTGCGCAGCCACACATTGTTTTCCAGCAGGCCCACCCATGGGGCGGAGATGAAGCGCATCTTGGATGCCAACTGCCCGGCCTGCTTGACTCGGTAGGCAAAGTCTTCCGACAACGCCCGGTCGAAAAACACCACCGCCTCGCCGATAGGCAGGCCGTTTTTGGTGCCGCCAAAACAGAGCACATCCACGCCGGCGCGCCAGGTGATCTCGCTCGGGTGGCAGCCCAGCGCAGCCACTCCATTGGCGAAGCGCGCGCCGTCCATGTGCAGCTTGAGCTTGCGCCGCTTGGCAATGGCTGAAATGGCGCGCACCTCTTCCACCGTGTACACCGTGCCCAGCTCGGTCGCTTGCGTGAGGCTGACCACTTTGGGTTTGGGGTAGTGAATGTCGCTGCGCTTGGTGACAAGCTGTTCCACCGCGTCTGGCGTCATCTTGCCGACGCGTGCGGTGGGGCTGTCGGCCTCGGTGACGAGCAGCTTGGAGCCGTTGGAAAAGAACTCGGGGCCGCCGCATTCGTCGGTCTCGATGTGCGCCACCGGCGTGCAGATGACCGAGTGGTAGCTCTGGCACATCGCGGCCAGCGCCAGCGAATTGGCGGCCGTGCCATTGAAGACGAAGTAAACGTCGCAGTCGGTCTGGAACAGCTCGCGGATGGCATCGGTGGAGCGCTGAGTCCAGACGTCATCGCCGTAGCCTGGTTGGTGACCGCTCGCATTGGCCTGCATGAACCAGTGCGTTGCCTCGGGGCACATGCCGGCGTAGTTGTCGCTGGCGAAATGCTGGGTGTGGGGCGAACGCACGGTCATATCAGATCCTTCAAAGGTTACTCAAGCTCACTCACGGGCACACAGCTGCAGAACAGGTTGCGGTCGCCGTACACGTTGTCGATGCGGCCCACGGGCGGCCAGTACTTGGCGTGAGCGCGGGTCGATTGCGAAGCGGCACCCACATCGCGGCCGTAGGGGTGCGGCCAGTCGGCCTTCATCAGGCTGTCGGCGGTGTGTGGCGCATTCTTCAGCGGGTTGTCGTCCTGCGGCCATCCACCCTGGTCCGGGCCGGCTTCGACCTGGCGGATTTCGTTGCGGATGGCGATCATCGCGTCGATGAAGCGGTCCAGTTCTTCCAGCGTTTCGCTCTCGGTGGGCTCCACCATCAGGGTGTTGGCCACCGGGAAGCTCAGCGTGGGGGCGTGGAAACCGTAGTCCATCAGGCGCTTGGCCACGTCCTCGGCCATCACGCCGCTGGTGTCCTTCAGGCTACGCAGGTCCAGGATGCACTCGTGCGCCACGTGGCCGTTTTCGCTCGCGTACAGCGTGGGGTAGTGGTCTTTCAGGCGCACGCTGATGTAGTTGGCGGCCAGGATGGCGGCTTCGGTGGCGTGCTTCAGGCCGTCCGCACCCATCATGCGGATGTACATCCAGCTGATGGGGAGCACGGCGGCGTTGCCGTAGGGCGCGGCGCTCACGGCACCGACCGAACCGGCAGCACCGTGGCTGGCGCCTTGCGATTGCGCCGTGGCATGCCCCGGCAGGAAGGGCACCAGGTCTTCCACCA
>CAZGDZ010000345.1:0-2722 GCA_964524855.1 uncultured Macromonas sp. | reverse complement strand
TTGGCCGGACAACCAAGACAGCATTCAACAAGACATTAGCGAGCTTTGGTGGATCTGCAAACGGCAGTCATCATGAGCCATTTGTGCACTGGCAGAATGGCCAGACCACATGATCCATCCACGCGCGTCAAGTCACAAAGACATTGCGATTGCCACCTCAGCGCTACCGCATATCTATAAGCACTTGGCGCGGTTTCACACATGAAGTGCAACACCCAAAGCTAATATCCGTGGCCTAACATAACGGTCAAGCGGACGCCAACAAGGCCCATGGCTTCGCCATTTTCATGGGCCTTGTTGGTACCCTCCACTCGCTGCGCTCCTTCCGGCGCCGCTTACCTTGGGCGTTATGCGCAAGTACATCGCAATAGATTATGGCAAATAATTGGAACATCCCTGCAGAAGTAGAAAAGGAAGTACGAGAGCGAGACAAAGTTTGCGTTTATTGCAGAAACGATTTTTTGTCACACAAGGATTCAGCCAAAGCGTCTGCGATCTGGGAACACATCATCAATGATGCCTCAATCATAACCAGAGAAAACATTTCCCTATGCTGTCGCGGCTGCAATGCAAGTAAAGGCCAAAAGAAGCTTTCTGCGTGGCTACAAAGTACTTATTGCAAAGATCGCGGAATTACTCCCGAGTCCGTTGCCCCCATAATTAAGCAGGCAATTTTAAATGGGCAATAGCGCGATACGTAACACGCACACTCGGAAGCAGTTAATCTCATGGCAATGAAATTAAGTGGTCGATGCCGAAAATGACAACTGAAACGGGCCTGCCTCGATGTCGCGATTTTTGAATTCTCTGCTTTTAATCTGCCTCCTGGCTGCCGCTCTGCCAGCAGCTGCCCTGCCCTCTGGCACGCACACCCTGCAGGTCGCGCACCAAGGCCAAAAGCGCACGGTGGTGGTGCACGTACCTGCCCGCTCCAACCCTGCCCAGGCCGCTCCCCTGGTGCTGGCCCTGCACGGTGGGGGTGGGTTTGCCGAATACATGACCAATAACGACCGTTACGGGCTGATCAGCAAGGCAGAGCGTGCCGGCTTTGTGGTGGCCTTCCCCAACGGCTACAGCAAGTTGCCCGGGGGCAAGTTTGCCACCTGGAACGCCGGCGATTGCTGCGGCGATGCGCGCGACCGCCAGGTGGACGACGTGGGCTTTCTGCGCGCCGTGGTGGCGCAATTGAGTGCCCGGCTCCCGCTGGACGCCACACGCATTTACGCCATCGGCATGTCCAACGGCGGCATGATGGCGCACCGCCTGGCCTGCGATGCGGCCGATGTGTTCGCTGCGGTGGCATCGGTGGCAGGCACAGAGGCAATGGGCACCTGCCAACCCGCGCGCCCCATCCCGGTGCTGCACATCCACGCCAAGGATGACACGCACGTGTTGTTCAACGGTGGCGCTGGCAAAGACGCCTTCCGTGACGGCAGCAAGGTGATGGATTTCGTGTCCGTGCCCGAAACCATGGCGCGCTGGGTGCAGCGCAACCGCTGCCAGACCACGCCACGCCGTGTGCTGCAAAAGCCCGGCGCCTATTGCGAGGTGCACACGGGCTGTACCTCTGATGCGTCTGTCCAGCTCTGTGTGGTGGACGAAGGGGGCCACTCCTGGCCCGGCACACAGGCGCAACGCCGTGGCAAGGCCGCGCCCACTCAGGCCTTGGTGGCCAACGATGTGATCTGGGATTTTTTCCTGAATCACCCATAAGATGGGTGTCACCTCACACCTTATCTGGAACGCAACAAGGAATACCACCATGACCACCGGCACCGTGACCCTGAACCGCGTCCTGCGCGCCCCAGCCGAGCGGGTGTACCGTGCTTTTCTGGACCCCGCTGCACTGTGCAAGTGGTTGCCTCCGCATGGCTTCACCTGTCAAGTTCACGCGCTCGATGCCCGTGTCGGTGGGCAGTACCGCATGTCCTTCGCCAACTGGTCCACCGGGTACGTGCATTCGTTTGGCGGCACTTACCTTGAACTGCTGCCCCACCAGCGCATCACCCACACCGACGCCTTTGACGACGCACTCCTGCCGGGCCAGATGACCACCACCATCACGTTCACGCCCGTTTCGTGCGGCACGCAACTGGACATTGTTCAGTCCGGCATCCCCGAAGCCATCACTCCTGCAGACTGCTATCTGGGTTGGCAAGAGTCACTGGATTTGCTGAAGTTGTTGGTGGAGCCGGACATCCCAGACGGATTCTGAGAAGACGGGCTGAGCGTCACACGTCAATGTCCACCGCGTCGCCGTGCAGCTCCATCAACTCGCGACGCGCGGCGGCTTCGCCTTTGCCCATCAGTTGGGTAATGCGGGCTTCGGTGGCCGTAAAGTCCAGGTCGCCCAACTGCACCGGCAGCAGGCGGCGGGTGTCGGGGTTGAGCGTGGTGTCCCACAGCTGCTCGGCGTTCATCTCGCCCAGGCCCTTGAAGCGGCTGATCTGGCATTTCTCGCGCGGCACGCCGTCCTTGGCGCACTTGTCCAGAATGGCCGTCAGCTCACCTTCGTCCAGCGCGTAGGCCTTGGTGGCGGGCTTTTTGCCGCGCGCCGGCACGTCCACCCGGAACAGCGGCGGGCGCGCCACATACACATGCCCAGCGTCAATCAGCTTGGGAAAGTGGCGGAAGAACAGCGTCAGCAGCAGCACCTGAATGTGTGAGCCGTCCACGTCCGCATCACTCAATATGCACACCTTGCCGTAGCGCAGGCCGCTCA
>CAZGDZ010000344.1:0-2723 GCA_964524855.1 uncultured Macromonas sp. | reverse complement strand
TGAATGTGCTTCGGCGTGCGCAGCAAGCCGTTGGCCAGTTCGCGGATCTCGTCGCTGAAGGTGGCCGAGAACAGCAGGCTTTGCTTGCTTTGCGGCAGCAGACGCAGCACCTTCTTCACATCGTGGATGAAGCCCATGTCCAGCATGCGGTCGGCTTCGTCCAGCACCAGCACCTGCACCTGGCTCAGGTCCAGGTGGCCTTGATCGGCCAGGTCCAGCAGACGGCCGGGGGTGGCCACCAGAATGTCCACGCCTTTGCTGATTTTTTCGATCTGCGGGTTCATGCCCACGCCACCGAAAATCGCGGCAGATTTCAGCTTGAGGTGTTTGCCGTAGGTTTTGACGGATTCTTCCACCTGGGCTGCGAGTTCGCGGGTGGGGGCCAGCACCAGGGCGCGCACCGGGCGGCCTTGACCGCGCTTGGGGGCTTCCCAGCCGTCTTGCAGGCGGTGCAGCAGCGGCAGGGTGAAGGCGGCGGTCTTGCCAGTGCCCGTCTGGGCGCCGGCCAGCAGATCATGGCCTTCCAGCACGGCCGGAATGGCTTCGGCTTGGATCGGGGTGGGGTGTTCGTAGCCTTGCTCGCGAACAGCATCCAGAATGGCCGGAGCCAGTTTCAGTTCTTCAAATGTCATGTGAGGGTCGGCGCCCGTCCTGGGCGCTAGGGGTATCGGCCGCTTCCTGCGCACGATGGCAGCAGGCCAGTCAAGGGAGGCTGATGGGTCACAAAATGGGCGGTGAACACCGTGCCATGGCGGCAGGTGGGGCCCCAGCGAGGCGCTGATGCGGCACTGACTGAAGGTGCACAACAACCCCATTGTCGCATAAAGGGATAATCGGAGGTTGCGCGCCCGCCCGGGTGCCCGATTTTTTGCAAGTGAAACCGACATGGCCCAATACGTTTTTTCCATGAACCGCGTCACCAAGACTGTTCCGCCGAAGCGGCAGATCTTGAAGGACGTGTCCATCAGCTTCTTCCCCGGCGCCAAGATCGGCGTGCTCGGCCTGAACGGCTCGGGCAAATCGACGCTGCTCAAGATCATGGCCGGCCTGGACAAGGAAATCGAGGGCGAAGCCATCGCCATGCCGGGCATCAAGATCGGCTACCTGCCGCAGGAGCCGCAGATCGACCCGGAGCAGACCGTGCGCCAGGCGGTGGAAGAGGGCATTGGCGGTGCCCTGGCCGCCAAGCAGCGGCTGGAGGAGGTGTACGCCGCCTACGCCGACGAGAACGCCGACTTTGACGCCCTGGCCGCCGAGCAGGCCGAGCTGGAAGCCATCATCGCCGCCAGCGGCTCCGAAAACGCCGACCTGCAGCTGGAGCTGGCCGCCGACGCGCTGAACCTGCCGCCCTGGGAGGCGACCATCAAGAACCTGTCGGGCGGTGAAAAGCGCCGCGTGGCCCTGTGCCGCCTGCTGCTGAGCAAGCCCGACATGCTGCTGCTCGACGAACCCACCAACCACCTGGACGCCGAAAGCGTGGAGTGGCTGGAGCACTTCCTGCAGCGCTTCCCGGGCACCGTGGTGGCCATTACCCACGACCGCTACTTCCTGGACAACGCGGCCGAGTGGATTCTGGAACTGGACCGTGGCCACGGCATTCCGTGGAAGGGCAACTACTCCGACTGGCTGGACCAGAAGGAACGCCGCCTGGAGACGGAACAGAAGTCCGAGGACGCCCGCACCAAGGCCATGAAAGAGGAATTGAAGTGGGTGCGCTCCAACGCCAAAGGCCGCCAGGCCAAGAGCAAGGCGCGTCTGGCCCGCTTCGAGGAGCTGAGCGACGTGGACTACCAGCGCCGCAACGAGACCAACGAGATCTTCATCCCGGTGGCCGAGCGCCTGGGCAACCAGGTGATCGAGTTCAAGGGGGTGAGCAAGTCCTTCGGAGACCGGGTGCTGATCGACAACCTGAGCTTTGCCGTGCCGCCGGGCGCCATCGTCGGCATCATCGGCCCCAACGGCGCCGGCAAATCGACGCTGTTCCGCATGATCCAGGGCGTGGAAACGCCGGACGCTGGCGAAGTCATCATCGGCCAGACCGCCAAGCTGGCGTTCGTGGATCAGGGCCGCGAAAGCCTGGACGGCGCCAAGACGGTGTGGGAGGATGTGTCCGGCGGGCTGGACAACATCACCGTCGGCAAGTTCGTGATGCCGTCGCGCGCCTACATCGGCCGCTTCAACTTCAAGGGCAACGACCAGCAGAAGCTGGTGGGCAACCTGTCGGGCGGTGAGCGCGGCCGCCTGCACTTGGCCAAAACCCTGGCCCAGGGCGGCAACGTGTTGATGCTGGACGAACCGTCGAACGACCTGGACGTGGAAACCCTGCGCGCGCTGGAAGAGGCGCTGCTGGAGTTCGCCGGCAGCGCCATGGTCATTTCGCACGACCGCTGGTTCCTCGACCGCATTTGTACCCACATTCTGGCCTGCGAAGGCGACTCGCAGTGGTACTTCTACGACGGCAACTTCACCGAGTACGAAGCCGACAAGAAGAAGCGACTGGGCGAAGAGGGCGCACGCCCCAAGCGCGCCCGCTTCAAGTCGCTGAAGTGAGCAGCGCGATGACCACCGTTCCCAGCGACGAACTGGTGCTGGCCGATACCCGCCACTGGATCGAGCAGGCGGTGATTGGCCTGAACCTGTGCCCCTTCGCCAAGGCCGTGTACGTCAAAAACCAGGTCCGGCTGGTGTTCAGCCGCGCGCGCCACCTCGAGGGTTTTCTGGAT
>CAZGDZ010000343.1:0-2740 GCA_964524855.1 uncultured Macromonas sp. | reverse complement strand
GGTGGTCGAGGACATGACCAAGGCCATCGAGTGAGCGCCTGAGGGCCGGGCAGGGAGGCGTGTCGCGCGCACGACAGGCCGCCGCCCGGCCCGCTTGTCGAGTGGTGTCATTTCCGCCAGACTTGCGCGGATATGGAGACACCACAAGACGAACTGCAGCGCAGACATGCGCTGCTGGCCCACCATTTGCGCGCCCAGTTTGGCGAGATCGGCAGCGGCGTCCTGAGCGCTATTTACGATCACGTTACCTGGGTGCAGTTGCAAGCCGGTGACGTGCTGATGCAGCAGGGTGAGTCGGGTGACGACGCCTACCTCTCGCTCAGCGGCCGGTTGCGGGTTTACCTGCGCGGCGCAGATGGCGACAACCGGGCGGTGCGCGAGTTGGGGCGCGGCGAAATCATCGGTGAGATCAGCCTCTACACCGGGGCCCCGCGTTCGGCCACCGTGGTGGCGATCCGGCAGACCCTGCTGGCCCGCATCGACAAGGCGCACTTCGAACTGTTGGTGTCGCGTTACCCCCAGGCCTCCATCGCGCTGACGCGCCAGATCATCCACCGCCTGCAAACCCAGCAGCAGACACGCCCCATGCCCGCGCCGGTGATGGTGTGCCTGCTGCCCATCACCGATGGGGTGGAGGCGCTGCCGTTCGCGCGCCGTTTGCAAACGGCGCTGGCTGGCTTTGGGCGGGTCGCGTGTGTCAGCGCCGGTGACGTGGCGCTGGACGCGCTGGAAGCCGAGAACGATTTCGTGCTCATGGTCGCCGATCCGAACGACCGCGCCTGGACCGAACGCTGCGTTCAGCACAGCGACGAGGTGCTGTTGCTGGCGCAGGCCGACCAGCCCGCCGTGGTCCATCCCATTGAGCAGGCTTGCCTGACCCAGCGCCCGCAGCGCAGCGAAGCGGCCGAAACCCTGCTGCTGTTGCACCCGTCCGACCGGCCCTCGCCCCTGGGCATGCGCCGCTGGCTGGACCGGCGACCTGTGACGGGCCACCTCAACCTGCGGCCCGAGCTGGACCGCGACATGGCCCGTTTGGCCCGCATCCTGAGCCGCAACGCGGTGGGGCTGGTGCTGGCGGGTGGCGGCGCCCGGGGTTTCGCGCACCTGGGCGTTTGGAAGGCGCTGAGCCAGCGTGGTATCGAGGTCGATTGCGTGGGGGGCACCAGCATGGGCGCGGTCATGGCCGCCGTCATCGCCGCCGATGGTGCGGTGGACGATACCATCGCGATCGCCCGCGAGGCGTTTCGCGTCAACCCCACCGGCGACTACAACTGGTTGCCCCTGTTGTCCTTGATCAAAGGCCAGCGCGTGCGGCGTTTGATCCATCGGTCGATCGAGCGGCTGACCGGCGGGCCGGCCGATGTGGTGGATCTTTGGAAGGGGTATTTCTGCGTCGCCAGCAACTACTCGCAGGGGCACGAACTGCGGCTGACGCAGGGCAACCTGGCGCAGTCGCTGTTGGCCAGCATTGCCATTCCCGGCGCCTTGCCGCCAGTGGTGCGCGATGGCGACTTGCTGTGCGACGGCGGCACTTTCAACAACTTCCCGGTCGATGCGATGCGCCAGATGCGCGGCGTTGGTCGGGTGTTTGGGGTGGACCTCAGCGCCCGCACCGGCCGCAAGTTCGATTTCGACGAGGTGCCCGGCCCCTGGACGCTGCTGTTGGACCGCTGGAAACCTCGGGCGCAACGCCGGTTCCGATTGCCCTCGCTCATTTCGTACCTGCTCAACGTCACCATCCTGTACAGCATTTCGCGTCAGGACGAGGCCCGCCGCCTGTGCGACGTCTACTTCAACCCACCGCTGGCCCGCGTCGGTCTGTTGCAGTGGCGCCGGTTCGACAGCATTGTGCAACAGGGCGAAGCGCACGCGCTGGAAGTGCTCGACCAACTGCCCCAGTCGCCGGTCGGCTGAACCTGGTTTTTGTCCAATAATGTCAGCTTGCTGTCAGGGAAAAACACGACCCCGTTGCGCGCAATAAGGGGACATAATCGATTGGCAAGAGGCGATCACGCCCACCTATCGAACAGAGACAAGAGCACGGAGTCCTGCATGACGAATCGCGTCAACGCTGCCCTACCCGTCTGGTTGGGCGCGTATCCCTCGGGTGTTCCCGCCCAGATCGAACCGGCCCAATACCGGTCGCTGGTGGCCTTGATGGAGGACAGTTTCAGCCGCTACGCCGACCGCACCGCCTACCACTTTCTGGGCAAGGATTTCAGCTACGCCGACACCGACCGCCAGTCCCAGGCTCTGGCCGCCTATTTGCAAGGCAAGGGGCTGGTGCGCGGCGACCGGGTGGCGCTGATGATGCCCAACGTGCCCCAATACCCGGTGGCGGTGGCGGCCGTGCTGCGGGCCGGCTTCGTGGTGGTGAACGTGAACCCGCTGTACACCGCGCGCGAACTGGAGCACCAGCTGAAGGACTCGGGCGCCAAGGCCATCGTCATCGTCGAAAACTTTGCCTACACGCTGGCGCAGTGCATCGCACACACTCCCGTCAAGCATGTGGTGCTGTGCGCCATGGGCGATCGGCTTGGCTGGCTCAAGGGCGTCATCGTCAACCATGGGGTGCGCCATGTCAAAAAGCTGGTGCCGCCGTTCAGCCTGCCCGGCGCGGTGCGCTTCAATGACGCGCTGGCGCGCGGTGCGCGGCAAACGCTGCAGCAGCCCGCCATCGGCCCGGACGATGTGGCCCTGCTGCAGTACACCGGTGGCACCACCGGCGTCAGCAAGGGCG
>CAZGDZ010000342.1:2489-2742 GCA_964524855.1 uncultured Macromonas sp. | reverse complement strand
TGGCCCTGTTCGCCGAACACGTCCCACAGCGTGGTGGGACAGGCCACTGGGTCGGGCAGGGCAATGCCACGGTCTGCCAGCACCTGGGCCAGCTTTCCGCCGATGCTGCCGGTTTGGCTGATGCCGGTCAGGTCCCCCTTCACGTCGGCCATGAACACGGGCACGCCAATGAGCGAGAAGCCTTCGGCCAGGGTTTGCAGCGTCACGGTTTTGCCGGTACCGGTGGCGCCGGTGATCAGGCCATGGCGGTTGG
>CAZGDZ010000342.1:0-2479 GCA_964524855.1 uncultured Macromonas sp. | reverse complement strand
TCAGTGAGGCAAAAAGTACAGAAAAGTACAATGGCGGGTTATCTACGAATCAGCGTACACCAAATTCACGAGGGTTGTCATGGCAGGGCATAGCAAATGGGCCAACATCCAGCACCGCAAGGGCCGGCAGGATGAAAAACGCGGCAAGATCTGGACGCGCATCATCCGCGAGATCACGGTGGCGGCACGCCAAGGTGGCGCCGACCTGAGCGCCAACCCGCGCCTGCGCCTGGCGGTGGACAAGGCCAAAGCGGCCAACATGCCCGCCGACCGGGTCAAGTACAACATCGACAAGGCCTCGGGCGCCTTGCAGGATGTCAACTACGAGGAAATCCGCTACGAGGGCTATGGTATTGGCGGCGCGGCCATCATCGTGGACACGATGACCGACAACCGCGTGCGCACCGTGGCCGAAGTGCGCCACGCCTTCAGCAAGCACGGCGGCAACCTTGGCACCGAAGGCTCGGTGGCGTTCCAGTTCAAGCACTGTGGGCAGCTGGTGTTCGCGCCCGGCACCTCCGAAGACCGGGTGATGGAAGTGGCGTTGGAAGCCGGCGCCGAAGACGTGCTGAGCAACGATGACGGCGCGATCGAGGTGCTGACCGCCCCGGCAGACTTTGAAGCGGTGAAGAACGCGCTGGAGGCCGCTGGCCTGACACCCGAGGTGGCCGAGGTGACCATGCGCGCCGACAACACCATCGAACTGGCCGGCGACGACGCCGCCAAGATGCAGAAGCTGCTGGACGTGCTGGAAGACCTGGACGACGTGCAGAACGTCTTCCACAACGCGGAAATCAACGAATGAGCGACAAGATGAAAGTGCTGGTGGTGGGCGGTGGCGGGCGCGAACACGCGCTGGCCTGGAAGATGAAACAGTCGCCACGCGTGGCTCAGGTTTTTGTGGCGCCGGGCAACGGCGGCACCGCGCTGGACGCCGGCCTGACCAACATCGACATTACCGACGTGCGCGCGCTGCGCGAGTGGGCGCAGGCCCAGGACATTGCGCTCACCGTGGTCGGCCCCGAGGCGCCGCTGGCCGCTGGCGTGGTGGACGAGTTCCGCGCCCATGGCCTGGCCATCTTCGGCCCCACCCAGGCGGCGGCGCAACTGGAAAGCTCCAAGGCGTTTTCCAAAGCCTTCATGAAGCGCCACGGCATCCCCACCGCGTCGTACGAAACCTTCACCGATGCCGCTGCGGCCCACGCCTACGTGGACCGCGAGGGCGCGCCCATCGTGGTCAAGGCCGACGGCCTGGCCGCCGGCAAGGGCGTGGTGGTGGCGATGACGCTGGCCGAGGCGCACGAGGCCATCGACTTCATGCTGCTGGACAACAAGCTGGGCGTGGCCCACAACGCTGGGGGCGCGCGGGTGGTGATCGAGTCCTTCCTGCAAGGCGAAGAGGCCAGCTTCATCGTGCTGTGCGACGGCAAAACCGTGACTGCCTTGGCCACCAGCCAGGACCACAAACGACTGCTGGACGCCGACCAGGGCCCCAACACCGGTGGCATGGGCGCCTATTCGCCCGCGCCGGTGGTAACGCCCGAGGTGCACCGCCGCGCCATGGAAGAAATCATCCTGCCCACGGTGCGCGGCATGGAGGCCGACGGCATTCCTTACACCGGTTTCCTGTACGCCGGCTTGATGATCGAGCCCAACGGTTCGGTCAAGACGCTGGAATTCAACTGCCGCATGGGCGACCCGGAAACCCAGCCCATCATGATGCGCCTGCAAAGCGACTTGGCCGAGGTGATGCTGGCGGCAGCCGAACAGCGCCTGAGCGAGATCACCCTGCAGTGGGACGAGCGCTGCGCCTTGGGCGTGGTGCTGGCTGCCCACGGTTACCCCATGCAGCCGCGCAAGGGCGATGCCATCACCCGCCTGCCGGCCGACCAGGTCGATGCGGTGGTGTTCCACGCTGGCACCGCCATGAAAGAGGGTCAGGTGCTGACCTCTGGCGGGCGCGTGTTGTGCGCCACGGCGCTGGGGGCCACGGTGGCCGATGCCCAGCGCTGCGCCTACGAACTGGTGAACGGTGTGGCCTTTGAAGGCATGCAGTACCGCACCGACATCGGTTATCGGGCCTTGCAGGCATGAGCCAGGCGCCCACCACCGCGATGCGCGAATACCTGCTGGGTTTGCAGCAGCGCATCACCTCGGCCATTTCCGAAATCGATGGCAAGGCCTTTGTGTCCGACGGCTGGGAAAAGGCACCGGGCGACGCGCTGCAGGGCAACGGCATCACCCAGATTCTGGAAGACGGCCCGGTGTTCGAGCGCGCGGGTTGCGGGTTTTCGCACGTCAGTGGCCCCAAGCTTCCGCCCTCTGCGACCCAACACCGGCCCGAACTGGCGGGCGCCGCTCGCGGGGTGACGACCATCGTTGACGCCGGCTCGGCCGGCGAGGGCAACTTCACCGGGCTGCGCGAATTCATCATCGAGCCGGCACGTGAAAACATCTACGCCTTCCTCAATCTCGGCTC
>CAZGDZ010000341.1:0-2773 GCA_964524855.1 uncultured Macromonas sp. | reverse complement strand
AAGTGTGCGACTGTGATGCACCCCAGGCTGTGAGCCATCAGCACCACCGGGCCATCCACAGCCTCGATCGTCTCCCGCAAACGCTGCACCCACGCCTCGCGTAAGGGTGCCACCCAGTTGTCCTGCACCACCCGGCGCGCACCCGGTATGGCCTCGGCCCACAGCGTTTGCCAGTGGCCAGGACCCGAGTCCCGCCAACCGGGCACGATCACGACGGTGGGCTGGCCCATGGTTCCAGCCTTCAACGTTCGACAATGACCACGTCCTGCCCCAGCAGCCAGTTGACCGACGTGGCCCCTTGGTGGAGGGGTGGCGGGTCAAAGTTGGGGGCGGTGTCGCCCAGGCGCAATGTGGTCATGTTGGAATTCCGGTAAGGATTGAACAGATTGTCCTGGGGCCCATTCATCGCGTGAAGCGTTGTTTTTGCAGTTGCTTATGCGAAGAATGAGCATGCCCTGGACTGGGTGACAGGACTCACACCGCAAACCGCAAGCGGCCGATGTCCCAGTTTGGGTCAGGCCTCACAGGTCGCCATGGTGGCTCAGCCAACGCGGCGGCGCCGGGCTCCCCCAGTTCGCGCAACACAGCGTTGCGGATGGCCGCGACTTCGGGGCTGGCCCGATCGCGTGGGTGGGCCAAAGGTGTTGACGCCAACCGAATATTGACCATTGGGGGGTCAATATTGAATTGGCGCCATCACCCGGGAGGCCAAAGCAGCCTGACCCGCACGCCAATCACCGAGCAAGGGGGCTTGCCCCCTGCTCAGTGGGGTATGGCGTTTCAAGGCAGCGCCAACGCCTGCTGCACCACGTCACGCGTCAGCGTGGGCACGAACGCCTCGATGAACCCATACGCAAACCCCGGCAGCCAATGGCTGCGGGCGATGCCCAATCGAGTCAGGTTGACCGGGAACAGGTGCCCGGCGTCCAGCACGCCCAGGTGGCGGTCGCGCTCATCGTCCAGCGCGATCGACGCCACTATGCCCACCCCCATCTCCAGCTCCACATAGGTCTTGATCACGTCCGCGTCCATGGCGGTCAGCACCACGTCGGGCTGCAACCCCTGCGCGGCAAACGCCTGGTCGATGTGCGAACGGCCGGTGTACCCCACCTCGTAGGTGATGATGGGCCACGCCGCCAGGTCGTGCAGCGTCACCGGGCGGTTCAGCGCCAGCAGCGGGTGGGCCTTGGGCAACACGATGCTGTGGGTCCAGCGGTAGCACGGCAGCGTTACCAACTGGTCGTATTCGGCCAGTGCTTCGGTGGCCACGCCAATGTCGGCCTCGCCCGACAGCAGCATTTGCGCCACCTGTTTGGGTGAGCCCTGGTGCAGGTGGAGCGTCACCTTCGGGTAGCGTTGGCGAAAGTCCTTCACCACGTGCGGCAGGGCATAGCGGGCCTGGGAGTGGGTAGCGGCGATCGACAGGCGCCCCTCCTCGCGGCCCTGCAAGTCTTGCCCGGCGCGGCGCAGGTTGTCGGTTTCCTGCAGCACCCGCTCCACCATGGGCAGCAAAGTCTTGCCCGCCGTGGTCAGACCCAGCAATCGCTTGCCGGAGCGAACGAACAGCTCCACACCCAGCTCCTCCTCCAGCTCCCGCACCTGCCGGCTCACACCAGGCTGCGAGGTGTGCAGCGCCAGCGCCACTTCTGTCAGGTTGAAACCGCAGCGCACCGCCTCGCGCACCGAGCGCAATTGTTGAAAGTTCATCGATCTGCTCGCACCAACAGCAACGCGGCCGCAGGGGCCGCATCAGAAAAAAGAGAAATGAATCAGAGCTTGGCCAGCGACACTTCGGTTGACTTGACCAGCGCAACCACATCGGAGCCGATCTTCAACTCCAGTGCGTCCACCGAACGGGTGGTGATGACCGAGGTGACGATGCCCCACGGGGTTTCGACGTCGATTTCCGACACCACATCGCCACGGATGATTTCCTTGACTTTGCCTTTGAACTGGTTGCGCACATTGATGGCTTGAATGGACATGGGTGAACTCCTGTGAAAAAACTCAAACACTGACCTGAACCGCTGCAAACGGCACAGGCGTAAAGACGGCCGAGGGTGCGTGGCGCAGCCCTTCGCGCACCAGCAACTGCACCGCGTCGTCCAGGCGGGCGGCGATCTCATCGCCGATCTGGTACTGCCCGTCCTCGGTCTTGGGGATCTGCGCATCAGTGGCGTACACCCCGGGCAGGATGTGCTGCGCCCCGAGCGACTGCAGCACCGGGCGCAGCGCGTAGTCCAGCGCCAGCATGTGGTGCGGGCTGCCGCCGGTGGCCAGCGGCAACACCACCTTGCCCTTGAGCGCGGTCTGCGGCAGGATGTCCAGGAACACCTTGAGCACACCGCTGTAGGCGGCCTTGTAGACCGGGGTGGCGATCACCAGTGCCTGGGCCGAAGCCACCTGGTCGATGGCGCGTGCCACGCTGGGGTGGCCCCAGTCGGCCAGCAGCAAGGCCTGGGGCGACAGGTCGCGGATGCGCAGCCGGTGGATGGCCTGTTGCCGTTCGGTCAGCCGCGCGCGCAGGCTTTGCTGCACCCGGTCGAGCAGGGCCGACGAACGCGAATGGTCGGTCGGGCTGCCTGCCACGAGCAAGACGGACATGGTGAACTCCTCCCTGATGGTCGTTCGGTGTGTCTTACTTCTTGGTGTAGATTTGGTCGAACACGCCGCCGTCCACGAAGTGCGTCTTGGCCGCCTTGTCCCAGCCGCCGAACGCTTCGTCGATGGTGAACAGGTTGAGCTTGGGCAGTTGTTTGGCGTACTTGGCCTG
>CAZGDZ010000340.1:0-2812 GCA_964524855.1 uncultured Macromonas sp. | reverse complement strand
CAGTGTGCCCATCAGGTCCACGGCCACGGCGCGCGCGGCGGCCTTGGCTTCTTCGGTGGTCATGGTCAAACCCACTTGACCAACCCAGGGCTTGCCGTCCTGCTTGGCAATGTGTCCGCTGAGCAGCACCAGTTTGCCGGACTGCACGAAGGGCACGTAGGCGGCGGCGGGCACGGCCACCGGCGGCAGCTCGATGTTCAGGGACTTGAGGGTGTCGTAAATGTTGGCCATGGGGGGTTCTCCAAAAGGTGGCGATGGGGCGGTCGTTGCCATCAGCGGCCATTCTATGCAGCCGCTACGGCTGAATCGGCTCAGTGCCGGCAGTGGCGGGTGGTATCAGACAGATTCATGACGCCAACAAGGCGTTGAATTCGTCTTCCGGCGCGACCGTGACCGCCACGTTCAAGGTGTGACCACCACCGCCGTGGATGACGCCGCGCAATGGCGACACATCGCCAAAATCGCGCCCCAAGGCCAGGGTCACGTAGTCGTCACCGGGGCGGTGGGTGCCACTGCGGTCGTTGGTCGGATCAAAGTCGTGCCAGGTGCCACCGTAAGGCACCGACACCCAGGCGTGCGATGCGTCGGCGCCGATGAGCCGGGGTTTGCCGGGTGGGGGCTGAGTCAGCAGATAGCCGCTCACGTACCGGGCTGGCAGGCCGAGGCTGCGCAGGCAGCCGATCATGATGTGTGCGAAGTCCTGACACACGCCTTTGCGTTGCTCCAATGCCTCTAGCACCGGGGTGTGAATGTCGGTGCTCGCGGTTTCGTAGGTGAAGTCGTCGTGGATGCGCGCCATCAAATCGTGGCAGGCTTGCAGGAACGGGCGTTTGGGGGCGAAGGCGCTGCGGGCGTAGTCGGCCAGTTGCTCGTCGCGCGGAATGTAGGGGGAGGGGAACAGAAATTCCGCTGCCGGTTGGTAGGCCGCGTTGGCGTGGTATTGCAGATTTTCGCGGACTTGCGTCCACGGCTCGCTGTCAGGCAGGGGGGCCGGCGCTTGGGTGATGACCTCGCTGTCGGCGGTCACGTCCAGTGCGCCGTGCGGGCTTTGCAGCGAAAAAAAGGTGCGCCAGTTGCCGAAAGCGTCTTGCCCTTCCTCGCGCAGCACCGGCTCGGGGTGAATGCGCAAGTCGTGTTTCTCCACCCGCTGGCCGGGCAGATCGCGCCGGACGGCGACCCGGATGCGCTGCCGGCCGACCGGGCAGATCGCGCGGGCGCAGGTGCGCCAAGTGCTGGGCCAGCACCACTGGGCTTTGGTACAGGTATTGGGTGTGGTGCCGAACGTGGAGGCGCATGGGGGGCGTCAACTCACAATGCTTTGGTTGACCCTGTCGGCGTGGCTAAAGTAAGCGTGCCCCAGTTGATCTGACAGACGGTAGGCGCCTTGCTCGCAGTTTTGCAGCAGTTCCAGCAAGCCCAAGTGGGCACTTTGCTGCCCGGCCGGGCCTGCCATCGCGCCACTCAGGGCAATCAGCTCCCAGCCAGACGGGTCGGGCACGCCTTGCAACAGGGCGTTGGCGTCGCGGCCATGGGTGTCGGGCAGTTTGACCACGCGGCTGCGCAAGGTGGAGAGCACCCAGGCCAGCGAACGGGGGTTGTCGCGGTGGGTCACCAGCATGTCCAGCAGGGCCACCAGATCGCGCCGCTGCTGGTAGTGGGCATGGAAGGTGATGGTGCTGTCGAACAGGGCCAGCACGGCTTCGTAGCCGCCATCGTCAAACGCGCAGCCGGTGTCGAGCGCGGTGGCCAGCGCGTTGGAAAGGATGCTCAGGCGCTCAATGTGGCGGCCGATGCTGAGCATGCGCCAGCCGTCGTCGCGCATCATGCGGTCGGTTTGCGCGCCGGTGATGGCCGAGAGCAGTTCGCTGGCTTCTTCCAGGGCTTCCAGCGCCTCTTCGCTGGCAAAGTCGGCATCGGCGCTCAGGCTCTGGTGCTGGGCGGTGAATTCTTCGTCCACCCGGTCAATCAGGTTGCGCTGTTCTTGCGATAACCGTTCACGCACATTGCCAGCGGCTTGGCGCAGACTGCGCAGGTTGTAGCCCACGCTGGTGGCGCCACTGTCGGCGCCCAGTTGGGCGATCAGGCTGCGCTCGAACACGCGCGATGCCTGCTGTGCGTTGGGCACGTCGTCCAGCACCAGTCCGTTGTACTTGGCGCAGGCTGACAGCCAAGCCAACAGCTCGGTGGACCCAGCTTCTTCGCCTTGCAGGCAACGCAGGGTGATGCGGGCCAGGCGCACCGTGTTCTCGGCGCGTTCGGTGTAGCGGCCCAGCCAGAAGAGGTTTTCGGCCGAACGGCTGGTGATGGGGCGCTTTTGCAGCGCCACGCTCAAGGTGCTGGGCGCGCTCTGCAACAAACTGGTGCGGTCCACTTCGCCGTGGGTCAACACCCAGCAGTCGGCGCTGCTGCCGCCGCGCTGCATGGATGCAATTTGTTGCCCTTGCGGTGCAAGACGCACCATGCCGCCGGGCAGCACCCGCCACGATTGCGGGCCGTCGGCCAACGCAAACACCCGCAGCATGGCCGGGCGGGGCGCGATGTCGCCGCCGCGCCAAGTGGGGCTTTGCGACAGCGGCAGGTAGGCCTGCAAGGTGTACTCGTCCGGCTGGCGCACGATGCGACCGGTGAGCTGGTCAATGCCGGAAGGCGTGAGGCTGGGGCCAATGACGGTTTCGTTGCCGCGGCTGGTGTAGGTGTTTTTCACCACGCTGTGCTTGAGCATGGGCAGCGCGTTGGGCAGGCTGGCCGCTTCGCCGCACCACCAGGTGGCCAGCGAGGGCAGGGCCAGCGGCTCGCCCAGCAGGTGTTCGGA
>CAZGDZ010000339.1:0-2837 GCA_964524855.1 uncultured Macromonas sp. | reverse complement strand
CCGGCGCTGACGCGGGTCTTGCCCACTTCGGTGTCGGTGCCGGTGACGAAACAGCCTTTCATGTTTGCTCCTCGTTCAGGGTTTCGGTGAGCGCGCCCAGCAGTTGGTCCACATCGGCTGCGGTGTGGCTGGCAGAAAGCGTCAGGCGCAAACGTGCCGTGCCCACGGGCACGGTGGGCGGGCGAATGGCGGGCACACGGATGCCACGCGCTTGCAGCGCGGCCTCCAGCGCCAGGGCGCGGGCGTTGTCGCCCACGATGAGGGGTTGAATGGGCGTGAAGGACAGCGGCAGCGACAGGCCCGGGTGGCGCTCTGCCAGCGTTGCCACCCCTGTGCGCAGTTGGGCAATCAACTCGTTGAGCCGTTCACGCCGCTGAACGCCTTCTGGGCCTTCGATAAGCGCGAGTGCATGCCCCAGCGCATGCGCCAACGCAGGCGGCATGGCCGTGGTGTAGATGTAGGGCCGGGCGCGTTGCACCAGCCATTCGGCGATGACCGGGTGCGCGGCCACGAAGGCGCCCGACACCCCGGCGGCCTTGCCCAGCGTACCCATGCAGATCAGCCGTTCGCTGCAAAGGCCAAAGTGCTCGAGGCTGCCGTGGCCATACGAGCCCAGCACACCAAAGCCATGTGCATCGTCAATGACCAGCCAGGCGTCGTATTGCTCGGCCAGGCGCAGCAACGCGGGCAGGTCGGCCACGTCGCCATCCATGCTGAAGACGGCGTCGGTGACGATGAGCTTGACCGGGGTGGTGCAGGCGCGCAGCTGGCGTTCCAACGCGTCAAGCTGCCCATGGGGGTAGCGCAACAGCTTGGCGCGGGCCAGCAAGGCGCCGTCGATGAGCGAAGCGTGGTTGAGCTTGTCGGACAGGATGGTGGCCTGCTCATCGCCCAGTGCCGTCATCAACGCCACGTTGGCCATGTAGCCGCTGCAGAACAGCAGCGCACGTGCACCGGGGATGTGTGGGGCCATCCATTGCGCGAGGGTGGATTCCAGCGTCGCGTGAGCCTGGCTGTGTCCGCTGACGAGGTGCGACGCACCGCTGCCTGCGCCCCACAGGCGGGCTCCGTCAGCCAGGGCATCAACCACGCGCTGGTGGCTTGCCAAACCCAGGTAGTCGTTACTGCAGAAGGCGAGCATGCTGCCACTGCCTTGCCACTGTTGGTGCGGGCCACACGGCGACGCACCCACCCTGCGGCGTCTGCGCAGGGCGGCCGCATCAATATCAAGCAGTTGACGGTTGATGTGTTCGATCAGCATCGGGCTGTTGCAACGTGTCGTGCAGGGTGGCCTGCAAGCGCTCGGACAACCAGCGCGAGAGGTCCCCGTCGAGCACGTAGGGGGGCATCAGGTACACGGTGCGCCCAATGGGGCGAACCAGCAGTTCGTGGCGGCGGCCCGCCAGGTGAAACGCCTCGGCAAAGCGGCCCTGGGCAAGCTCTGCCTTGACGTCAAAGGCCCAGATCATGCCACGGCGGCGCGGGTGCTCCACCCCGGGGTATGCCATCAGCGGTGCCAGCGCCTGGTCGAGCAAGGCCGCTTGTTGGGCGTTGCGGCCCAGCACGTCCTGGTTGTCGAAGCGGTCGAGCACGGCCAGCGCCGCCCGGCAGGCCAGCGCGTTGCCCGTGTAGGAATGCGAGTGCAGGAAGCCGCGCGCCACGTCATCTGACAGGAAGGCGCGATAGATGGCATCGCGGCACAACACCAGCGACAGCGGCAGAAAGCCTCCCGTGATGCCCTTGGAGAGGCACACGAAATCGGGCCAGATGCCAGCCTGTTCGCAGGCGAAGAAGGTGCCCGTGCGGCCACAACCCACGGCAATCTCGTCGGCGATGAGGTGCACGCTGTACTGGTCGCACAGCGCGCGCACCCGTTGCAGGTAGGACGCATGGTGCATGGCCATGCCTGCGGCGCATTGCACCAGTGGCTCCACGATGACGGCGGCGATGTGCGCGTGGCGCTCGGCCAGCAGCGCCTCCAGATCGGCGGCGGCGCGGTGGGCCACGGCTGCGGCGTCCTCGCCTTCAGCGGCCTGGCGGTCGTCGGGCGAAGCGACCTGGTGCGAGCGCATCAGCAGCGGGTCGTAGGCGTCGCGGAAGACGGGCACGTCCGTCACGGCCAGGGCGCCCAGCGTTTCGCCGTGGTAACCCTGGCGCACGCAGACGAACTCGCGCTTGCCGCCCTGCCCCACGTTGCGCCAGTGGTGGAAGCTCATCTTGAGCGCGATTTCCACAGCGGACGCGCCATCGCTGGCGTAGAAGGCGTGCCCCAGCACACCACCCGCGCGCGCAGACAGGCGTTCCGCCAGCTCAATCGCAGGCGCGTGGGTGCACCCGGCCAGCATCACGTGGGGCAATACGTCCAGTTGCTGCTTGAGTGCGTTGACGATGCCCTCGTCGGCATGGCCGAACAGGTTGACCCACCAGCTGCTGTTGGCGTCGAAGTAGCGGCGGCCTTCCTGGTCGTACAACCAGGGGCCGTGGGCGCGGGCGATGGGCAGCGGCGGTACCACGGCCGCTCGCTGCATTTGCGTGCAGGGGTGCCACACGCTGGCCAGGCTGCGGGCCTGCCAAGCATAATTATTAATCATATCTAACGGGAAGTCCCAAACGACGTTGTGGCCGCAGTGTAATGCAGCGGCCACACACTGCCGACAGGCTTACCGGATCAACCCAAGGCCTGAACCACCTCCGGCGGGGCCTGCACCAGTTCGATCAACACCCCCTCGCCGGCAATAGGGAATTCGTCGTTGGACTTGGGGTGCAAAAAGGTGATGTCGTATCCGGCCGCACCCTTGCGGATGCCGCCCGGCGCGAAGCGCACGCCCTGCGCGGTG
>CAZGDZ010000338.1:0-2845 GCA_964524855.1 uncultured Macromonas sp. | reverse complement strand
TACTACCTTGCCCTGAATATCTACTACCACCAGTGCGCTGACTTTTGCAGCTCGCATGTCCGCTTCTGCATCAGCAAATCTCACTTCAGGCTTCACCGTTTTAGGTGATCGTGTCATCATGCTCGCAGCGGCTAGGTTGCGGTAATCCACATCTTGGTCAAACGCCCGTCGCACATCACCATCTGTGATGATGCCAGCAAGGCGCTCGCCCTCCATCACCAACACCAAGCCCAAGCGGCCGCGGTTAATCACATGAACGACATCGCGGAAACCATCGGACGGTGTGCAAACCGGCAGCTTGTCCTTGTGCATGACGTCGGCGACACGCGTCAGCAACTTCCGCCCCAAACTCCCACCCGGGTGGAATCTTGCAAAGTCCTCAGGCTGGAAATTGCGTTCAACTGACAAGGCCACCGCAAGCGCGTCGCCCATCACCAGTGTGCATGTTGTGGAGCTGGTCGGCGCCAAATTGTTGTTACAGGCCTCCCTTTCAACACCGACATCCAGCACCACATCTGCATGGCGCGCCAATGTTGAGTGTTGATTGCCCGTCATGGCAATCATCTTATTTTGCTGGTACTGCAGGAAGGGCAGCAGGCGAATCACCTCCTCGGTTTCTCCCGAGTTAGAAATCAGCAACGCGACGTCTATTGGTTTGATCATTCCAAGATCGCCGTGAAACGCCTCGCCCGGATGAACGAAAAACGCTGGTGTACCGGTTGAGGCCAGTGTCGCAGCAATCTTCAGGCCAATAATGCCGGACTTTCCCATACCCACCACTACCACGCGCCCACGCATCTGCATGATGATCTCTATCGCTTGGACCAAGCTGGCGTCCAGCCTCGTACTCATGGCCTGAAGTGACGCTATTTCCTGCGCTATCGTGGAGCGCGCTTGCTCAATTCTGTGCATATATCTGCCTGTACGACCGCTTACTGAGCGGCCCCTTCCATCACACGCTTGAAACCTTCGGCTGAATCAAAAACATCTGCCCGACCTTGTGCCAACAAAATGGCATCAGCCAATTCGCGGAAAGCACCCTGTCCACCTGCCTGTTCCAGAACCGAAGTGGCTTGGCGCTTGACATAGCCTGGCGCATCGGCAACGGCATAACTCAAGCCGCACGCAGTGAATGCGGGCAAGTCTATGGTGTCATCTCCAATACAGACCGTCTGCTCCCGCGTTACCCCCGCCGCAGACATCAGGGCAGCACAGGCATGGGCCTTGTCCTTTACGCCGAAACTGTGCAGGGTCACACCCAAGTCAGCGACGCGCTTACGCAACGTGGCTGAATCCCGGCCAGAAAGCACGGCCACCCGTATGCCACTTTCCTCTAGCATGCGAATTCCCAATCCATCGCGAACGTGAAAACGCTTCATGCATTCACCCGTTTCGTTGTAGATGATGCTGCCGTCTGTCAGCACACCATCCACATCGGTAATGACCAAACGCACATCAACCAAGCTGGGGGCTGCGGGCTCTGGCAAGCCTGCCATCAGGCTGCGCACTCGATCAAGACAGTTAGGGGTGTCCACGCCCGGCCCAGTGGGTTCTACCTGAAAGGCCTTGATGCGAACACCCGCCACCAGCAACCGCAACTGCTCTAGCTTTTCAGCGTGCTCTAGCATGGGTTGAGGCATGCTGCCGTATGCTTGTAAGACCTCGCGGCGGTAGGCATAAATACCCACATGCTTCAGGTAGGTTGCAACTTCTCCATCGCGCGGGTAAGGAATGGGGCTGCGGCTGAAATACAAAGCGTTGCCATTAGCCCCCAAAACCACTTTCACTGAATTGGGGTTGGGCGCCTCAGCCGCAGGCAGCGCATGGCAAAGCGTACCCACCTGAATGGCAGAGTCAGCCAACATGCCTTGGACCAACAATTCAATATCCTCGGGTCGAATCATTGGCTCATCGCCCTGCAGATTTACGTAAATATCGGCAGGGCACTGCGCCATCACCTCAACCAGGCGGTCCGTGCCCGATGGGTGGTCTGGGGAAGTCATGACCCAATGGCCGCCAAAGCGCTCCACAGCCTGACCAACTCGTTGGTCATCTGTGGCCACCACCACAGCCTGAACACCCTGCACCTGTTTGGCACGTACGTACACATGCTGAACCATGGGCTTGCCCAAAATATCAACCAGCGGCTTGGCTGGCAGGCGTGTGGAACCATACCGCGCCGGAATCACAATCACAACACTCACAATTTTCCCCCTACAACTCAATCGATCACCAACGGCGGGAATGATTTCACCAAATCATCGACTGCTTTGATCTGCGCCAAGAAAGGCTCCAGCTTGTCGAGAGGCAGAGCGCTCGGTCCGTCGCACTTGGCATTCGCTGGGTCTGGGTGCGCCTCCAAAAAAAGACCGGCCAGACCAACGGCCATTCCAGCACGAGCCAAATCCACTACCTGTTGCCGACGGCCACCCGATGCAGCACCGGAAGGGTCTCGCTGCTGCAGCGCGTGGGTGACATCAAAAATGATAGGAAGATCGTTGGTGACTTTCTTTATAACCCCAAAACCAAGCATGTCAACGACGAGGTTGTCATAGCCGAAACAGGTTCCGCGGTCGCACAGCATGAGCTGGTCGTTGCCGGCCTCCTTGAACTTTTCAACGATGTTGAGAACTTGGGTGGGACTGAGGAACTGCGGCTTCTTGATGTTGATGGGCTTGCCAGTCTTAGCCAAGGCCACAACCAGATCAGTCTGCCGCGCTAGGAAGGCCGGCAACTGCAGCACGTCCACCACCTCGGCCACCGCCGCGGCCTGACAGGGCTCGTGGACATCGGTGATCACTGGTACGCCGAATTCGGCCTTAACGGCCTCGATGATGCGCAAGCC
>CAZGDZ010000337.1:0-2851 GCA_964524855.1 uncultured Macromonas sp. | reverse complement strand
ATGCCCGGGTGGTCGGCCTCAAGGACGGGTCGTCCATCACCTACGACACGCTGATCGTGGCGACCGGTGCCGCCCACTCGTACTTCGGGAACGACGGGTGGGCGGAACACGCCCCGGGACTGAAGGCGATCGAGGATGCACCGGGCAGCTACGTCAAGGCCAAAGCCTGAGTTGAGTCCCCCGCGCCGCCTGCGGTGTCACCCCCCACGGGGCGATGCCAGCCGACCGGCAAAGCCGGATCGGCGGCATCCTGGGCCACACAGAGAACGCCGCCGCCCCACCCCGTGCCCACCAACGGCGGTTGACCCCGCCGTTTTTTTTGAGCGCCATGGACCTCGCCAACTTCCTCATCCAACTGCTCAACAGCCTGCAATACGGTTTGTTGCTGTTCATGCTGGCCGCCGGCCTGACGCTGATTTTCGGCATCATGGGCGTGGTCAACCTGGCGCACGGCAGCTTCTACATGCTGGGTGCGTACATGGCCTGGTCGCTGTCTGCCGCGTTTGACAGCCTGCTGCTGGCGATCGTGGTGGGTGCGGTGTTGTCGGTGGCGCTGGGCTTGGCGCTGGAGTGGCTGCTGTTTCGCCACTTTTACAAACGCGACCACCTCGATCAGGTGCTGCTGACGTTCGGCCTGATTTACATCTTTGAAGAGATGCGCTCGCTCATTTGGGGCGACGATGTGCACGCGGTGCAGGTGCCCGAGCTCCTGAACTGGTCCATCCCGCTGACCGACACACTGTCCTACCCGGTGTATCGGCTGGTGATGTCAGGCATCTGCGTGGCCTTGGCCATTGGCTTGTACCTGCTGATTTCCAAAACCCGGCTGGGCATGAAGATCCGTGCCGGCGCGGAGGCCTTGGGCATCAACATCCGGCTCATTCACGCGGTGGTGTTTGCCCTCGGCGTGGGCCTGGCGTCCATCGCCGGCATGATCGCCTCGCCCATCTCCAGCGTCTACCCCAACATGGGCGGCTCGGTGCTGATCATGTGCTTTGTGGTGGTGGTCATTGGCGGAATTGGCTCGGTGCGCGGCGCGCTGATTTCGGCGCTGCTGGTTGGGCTGGTGGACACTTTTGGCAAGGTGCTGGTGCCCCAGGTGGCCGGCATGCTGGTCTACATGCTCATGGCGGCCGTGCTGCTGTACAAGCCCGAAGGCCTTTTCAAGCAATAACCCCGAAGCACCCATGTCTGCTGCCAGTTCCCACCTTGAACGTTTGCCCCGCAGCCTGCAGTTGGCGCTGGGCCTCGGCGTCGTCGCCCTTGCCCTGTTCCCCTGGTTGGGGCTGGAGGCGCGCGACTACTACCTGCAAATGCTGACCCAGATGATGATTCTGGCCATCTTTGCCATGAGTCTGGATTTGCTGCAAGGCGTCACCGGCATGGTCTCGCTCGGTCATGCGGCGTTTTTTGGCCTGGCAGGCTATGCCTTGGCTTTCGTCACGCCTGACAGCGCGCCCGTCAGCCTCTGGTGGAGCCTGCCCGCCGCGGCATTGGGTGCCGCGCTGGCTGCGTTGGTCATCGGCTTCTTCGTGGTGCGCACGCACGGCATCTACTTCATCATGGTGACGATGGCTTTCGCCCAGATGATCTTCTTCCTGTTCTTCGACAACAAATCGCTCGGCGGATCTGACGGCATTTACGTTTACTTCAAACCGTCCACCGCCTTGGGTGGTCTGACGGGTGGAGCGGAGCTGCTGGACCTGGAAAACAAGCAGACCTTCTACTACTTCACCTTGGGTGCACTGGTGTTGGTGTACGCCTTCTTGCGGCGGCTGCTGTTCTCGCCATTTGGCCGAGCACTCGCTGGCATTCGCGTCAACGAGCACCGCATGCGCGCCATGGGCTATGGCACCTTCTGGTACAAGTTGAGCGCCTTTACCCTCGCTGGCGGGCTGGCGGGTGTGGCAGGCTATCTGTGGGCTGCGCAAACCGGCTTCGTGAACCCCGAACTCATGGGCTTTCACCTCAGCGCCCACGCCATCATGATGGTAATTCTGGGCGGCATGGGCAACTTTGCTGGCGCCATCGTCGGGGCATTCGCGTTTGAATACCTGATGCACCTGTTCAAAGACCTGACCAAGCACTGGCAACTGTTGATGGGCAGCTTCATTGTGCTGGTGGTGATTCTGGCGCCCAAGGGCCTGCTGGGCCTGGGACAGTCATTGGCACAGCGCTGGGCGCGCGCGCCGACCGAAGGAGAGCAACACCATGGCTGATGAAGTGCTGCTGCGCGCCGAAGGCGTGACCAAGCGGTTTGGGGGCTTGGCTGCCGTGAACAAAGTGTCGCTGACCCTGCAACGCAACCACCTCCATGCGGTGATCGGCCCCAACGGTGCTGGCAAATCCACCCTCACCAACCTGCTGTCTGGCGATCTTCCGCCAACCGAAGGGCGGATTGTGCTGAACGAGCGTGATGTGACCGGCCAACCGCCGGAAGCTATTTCGCGCCAAGGCTTGGGGCGTAGCTACCAGAAAACGAACATCTTTCTGCCCTTCACCGTGTGGGAAAACGTTCGCCTGGCCGCCCAGTCGCGCACGCCTCATGCCGCCCGCTGGCTGTCGCGCGCTGAGCAACTGCGCGACATCAACGAACGCGCACAACGCGCCATGGAACTGGCCGGCTTGCAGGCCAAGGCCGGCTTGATGGCAGGCGCCATCAGTCATGGCGAGCAACGCCAGTTGGAAATCGCGATGACATTGGCCACCGCGCCCCAGGTGCTGTTGCTGGACGAGCCCCTGGCCGGCATGGGCCAGGTCGAGGCCGAACGCATGGTCGAGTTGCTGCTCACCATCAAAAAAGACCATGCTCTGATGCTGGTGGAGCACGACATGGACGCCGTGTTCGCCC
>CAZGDZ010000336.1:0-2859 GCA_964524855.1 uncultured Macromonas sp. | reverse complement strand
GAACAGCACCCGGCTGGCGCAGATTCTGGACGTGGAATCCATTTTGCAGCGGGTGTTGCCCAGCGAACAGGTGGAGGTGAAGGCCGAGACGGTGGGGCCGGCGGTGGCGATCAAGCCCGGAAGCATCGTGGTGGCGGCGGACGATTCCTTTGTGGCGCGCAGCATGATCGAACAGGAACTGAAGGTGCTGAACCTGCCGTTCGTGATGGCCAAGACGGGCCAGGAAGCCTGGAACACGCTGCAGGACATTGCTGCGAATTGCCAGGCCCAGGGCATTCCGATCCACGACAAGGTGGCGGTGGTGTTGACTGACTTGGAGATGCCTGAAATGGACGGTTTCACCTTGACGCGCAACATCAAGAAAGACCCGCAGATGCGGGGTTTGCCGGTGGTCATCCATTCGTCGCTGACCGGCGACACCAACGAAAACCACGTTCGCAGTGCCGGCGCCGATGCTTATGTGGCGAAGTTTGCGGCCAAGGAACTGGCCGATGTGCTGCGCACGGTGCTGGCCCGCTACGAGGGCATGGCCGCCTGATTCGACGCAGGCCGTTCAGCGTGGCACTTCGATCACCACCCGGCGCGGGCCGTTGGGTGGTTGCGGAAAACCATCCAGCGCCGCCTGCACCAAAGCGTCCCACAGCGAGGGACTGTCGTGCCACGGGCCGTCGTGCGCGGCCCGGGTTTCGTAGGCCACCGAGCCGGTGCGCGCGTCGCGCAACAGCACCGACACCTCACGCTGGTAATAAGGTGGTGCGATGTTCATGAAAATCGGCATGGTCACCACCCGACCGTTGCCCGTGACCACGTAGTCCCGTCCGGCCAGTCCCGGGCCTGGCCAGCGGTCTTGCGGATGGTCCCAAGGTGCGTGGGGTAAACGCAGTGAGCGAGCGCTTACTTCGGCCAACCACCGCGCGGGTGCAGTCACATTCGCACTGACAGCTTGCAAACCGGCGGCGGTCAGCCGCGCGCTGACCTGCGCTTCCAGCCGGGCTTGCTCGGTGCCCGCCTGGCTTTGTGAGGGCAGGCGTTCGAGTCGGAAGGTGTCTCCAGCCTGGGGTGTGGCGTGGTCCTGCCAGCGCGCATAGCTTTGCACGTCGTTTTCCAGCCGAATGACACTGGCGCAGCCGCCCAGCCACAGTGACGCAGCCAAACCCAGCCCCAGCGCGGCCCAGCGCAGGCCACGCGGGAGAACGGTGGTCGTCGCGTGCGAGGTGGTGGTTGCGATGGACATGGTGGCTGGTGTTGCTGAAGTCAGGCGGCCGAGGTGAGGGCAATGACCTGCTCACCCGGTAGAGTCGGCGCGGTGGGCAGCGGTTCCTCGTCAAAGGCGGTGTCGCCGTTTTCATAGGCCACGCCGGTGGTCTTGAGGGTTTCGAACGGGAACAGCTGGCGGTCCATCAGGTGGCTGGGGACCACGCTTTGCAGCGCTTTGAGCATGTTGTCGAGCCGGCCAGGGAATTTCTTGTCCCATTCGCGCAGCATGTTACCCACCTGCACCCGTTGCAGGTTGTCCTGGCTGCCGCACAGCGTGCAGGGGATGATGGGGTACTGCTGCACCTGCGCCCAGCGGACGATGTCTTTCTCGGCGACGTAGGCCAGCGGGCGGATCACCATGAATTCGCCGTTGTCGCTGACCAACTTGGCGGGCATGCCCTTGAGCTTGGCGCCAAAGAACATGTTCAGGAACAGGGTCTGCAGCATGTCGTCGCGGTGGTGGCCCAGGGCAATTTTGTTGCAGCCCAGCTCGCGTGCCACCTTGTACAGAATGCCGCGCCGCAGCCGGCTGCACAGGCTGCACATGGTCTTGCCTTCGGGAATCACCTTCTTCACGACGCTGTAGGTGTCTTGGGTCTCGATGTGGAACGGCAGGTCCAGCTTGCTCAGGTACTCGGGCAGGATGTGTGCCGGAAAGCCCGGCTGCTTTTGGTCCAGGTTGACGGCCACCAGCTCGAAGTCGATCGGTGCGCGCTGGCGCAGCTTCATCAGGATGTCGAGCAGGGTGTAGCTGTCCTTGCCGCCCGAGAGGCAGACCATGACCTTGTCGCCGGCCTCGATCATGTTGTAGTCGCCAATGGCTTCGCCCACCTGGCGGCACAAGCGTTTTTCCAGCTTGTGGTCCTCACGTTCGATCTTCAATGTTTTTTTCGCGTCTACTGGGGTGGCCGGGGTGTCTTGCACGGGGGTGTCGGTGGTCATGTCGGTTCTCGGTACGGCGATGGTTGCGGCGTTGGTTCGGCTCACCACTGCCCGCTTTCCATGCGGATGGCGACTTCGCAGTCTTCAAAAATTTCCAGTTTCGCGATTTTCACCCGCACGCCGATGACGCCGGGCAGTTGCATCAGCCGGTGCGCCAGTTTCCCGATCAGGCTTTCCAGCAGGTTCACGTGTTCGGCGGTGCATTCGTCGATGATGATTTCGCGCACTTTGCGGTAGTCCAGCACGTGGCTGATGTCGTCGTCGTGCGGCATCAGCGGCTGGGTGCCCTGGTTCAGCTCGGCGTCAACCTGGATCGGCTGGGGACCGGTTTTTTCGTGGTCAAGGATGCCCAGATTGGCATCGAAGCGCAAGCCGCTCAGGGTCAGGATCTGGGTGCCGGCTTTGTGGGCGTAGTGGTTGTTCATGGTGTGTCGGGCTTGAGGCGGAACACTTCCACCCCCACCGCTTCGCAGTCGGGGTAAACGTCGGGCTTGCGGGTGGACAGGCGCACCGCCCGCACCCCCGGGTGGGCCAGCAGCGCCTGGCGGATCGCCTCGAAAACGTCCGCCGTCCACTTCAAGGGATCGGCCTCGGTGGACGCCAGCACCGAAAATTCGCCGATGACTGCGTCGAGGAACGAGCCGACGAGCTCTTCCTTGT
>CAZGDZ010000335.1:0-2862 GCA_964524855.1 uncultured Macromonas sp. | reverse complement strand
GTCGTCGGGGCGGCCGGCGCGTTGCAGTTCAATGTAAAAACGGTGCGGAAAAGCGCCAGCCAATTGCAGCGCCAAGTCGGCAGCCTTGGCTTCGTCGCCGGCCAACAGCGCTTGGCCCACCGGCCCCATGTGGGCGCCAGACAGCACAATCAAGCCTTCGCCCAGTTCCTGCAACCATTTCCACTTCACTGCAGCCTGGTCGCGCACCACGTTGCGGGTCCAGGCGCGGGCCAGCAGCTCGCACAGGTTCAGGTAGCCTTGGTGGTTTTGCGTCAGCAACAGCACCCGTGGCAGGCTTTGGGCATGCACCGAGGCGCCGGGAGCCACTTCGCCTCCCAGACCCTGCACAAACACCTCGGCACCGATCACCGGCTTGACACCGGCGCCACGCGCGGCCTTGTAAAACTTGACCGCGCCGTACAGGTTGCTCAAGTCGGTGATGGCCAGGGCCGGCTGGCCATCGACCGCGGCGGCCTCCACGGTCTCGTCAACGCGGGTGGTCCCATCGACCACGGAAAATTCGGTGTGCAGGCGCAGGTGAACAAACATGCCCGCATTGTAGGGACGCATGCCCGGCGAAGGGCCGTCCAACTCAGTCTTTGAGGATGGCCAGCACCTCAGAATGGAATTCGCGGCTGTAAAGAATCATCACCACCAGCCCGGTGGCGATCACCATGGACAGCGGCGAGATGAACCACGCCAACGCCGCGAAGGCGAAGTAGTAAGCGCGCAATCCGTCGTTGAAGGTTTCGGCGGCGGACCCCACCATGGCCGCAGCACGGTCCACAAACAGATCACGGTTGAACTTGCCGCTTTCAAAGTCCTCGGGCGGTGGCAGGGCACCGATCACCAGTGCCAAGAAGGTGTACTGCCGCATGCACCAGGTGAAGCGAAAAAACGCATACACAAATATGCTGATCAGCACCAGCACCTTGAACTCGAACACCACCAGCGGGGTGGACTGGGCGAAGGGAATCTCGCTCATCAACTCCGAAGCTTTTTCGGTGGTGCCCAGCACGGCAAACAAGCCCCCGATGACCAGGATGGCGGTGGACGAAAAGAACGAGGGCGTTTGCGACAAACCCTGGTTGATGATGCCGTCGAGCATGCGCGGGTCGCGGTAGGTGGCCTGGCGCATCCAATAGCGGCGGTAGCGGTTGGTGGTGGCCAGCAGCGACGGCCGGCGTTTGCCCCACACCGTGGCGAACCAGGCGTAGCCCACCCACAAGGCGAAAAAACCGCCCAAGGCCAGCCAGTCGGCCCAGGGCAGCAAGGTCAGGATTTTCATGCGCGTATGGTACGCGCATGAACCCGGGCATCAACCCCGCAAACGGTCCACCACGCTCGCCACACGCTCGCCCAGCAACCGCGCGGTCTCCAGGTCGCCCGGGTTCATTTCGCCAGCGCCCGCGTCTGACGGGGTTTGCCCCATCACACCAATCGACGAGGCCAGGAAGCCCACGTCATCGCGCTGGGACGCCTTGGTGTTGTGGTAGCTCACCCCGTTGCCGACCCAGAGGCCGCCGTGCTGCATGGCCAGGGTGAACAGGTAATGCAGAGTGGACAGCTTGTCGCCGTTCACGTTGGAGCTGTTGGTGAAACCGGCGAACACCTTGTCTTTCCAGCCCTGGATGTACCAGGCCTTGCTGCTGGCGTCGGCAAATTTCTTGAACTGCCAACTCACGCTGCCCATGTAGGTGGGGCTGCCCAGGATGATGGCGTCAGCCGCGTCAAGTTGCACCCAGGCTTCGGCGGGCAGGTTGCCCTCGGCGTCGATGGGCCACAGTTCAGCCCCCGCCCCCTGGGCCACGGCCTGCGCCAGTCGCTGGGTGTGGCCGTAGCCAGAGTGGTAAACCACGACGATGTTGGGCATGACTTTCAAACTCCTGATGAAAGGGGCGGCACGCCCCATGGGATGAGCCGTTGAGGATACCGATTCAAGGCGCCAGATCAAACACCAGCACTTCGGCGTCCTGGCCGGCTTCCAAATACACCCTGGGCTCGTCTTGGAGCATCAGCGCATCCCCGGTGGACAACGCCTGCCCGTTGACGGTCAATTGGCCGCGCACCACATGCACATACCCCTTGCGCCCTGGCGCGAGGGCCAACTCGGCGCGTTCAGCGCCGTTGAACAAACCGGCGTAGAGGATCGCGTCGGCCTGCATCGACACCGAACCATCGCGCCCATCACTGGACGCCACGGGCACCAGACGGCCGCGCTTCGCTTCGGGCGCAAAGGCCTTTTGCTCGTAGCTGGGCGCAATGCCGGTCGCGTTCGGTTGAATCCAGATTTGCAGGAAATGCGTCGTCTGATCGGGCGCGTGGTTGAACTCGCTGTGGGTCACGCCCCGCCCGGCACTCATGCGCTGCACATCGCCCGGCGGAATGCCCTGCACGTTGCCCATGCTGTCGCGGTGGGCGAGGTTGCCCGACAGCACGTAGCTGATGATTTCCATGTCGCGGTGGCCGTGGGTGCCGAAGCCCATGCCGGGCGCCACCCGGTCCTCGTTGATGACGCGCAGGTTGCCCCAACCCATGAACTCGGGGTCGTAATACCCGGCAAAAGAAAACGAGTGGTAGCTCTTGAGCCAGCCGTGGTCGGCGTACCCCCGCTCTTCGGATCGGCGTTGTCGAATCATGTCGGTCTCCTCAAGCATGTGGTGGATGATGTGCTTGACTTTAGCGGCACACACCCCGGATGACGCCGCAGGAAATTGCTGGCATTATTCAAAAATACTGAATAACCATACCGCAGTCATGCAAAAGCAGCGCACGGCCCTGAGCCCCGACAACCTGAACCTGATCAGTGCCGTGGCCCGCACCGGCAGCATGGCCGCCGCCGCCCGTGAGCTGGGCCTGGTG
>CAZGDZ010000334.1:0-2880 GCA_964524855.1 uncultured Macromonas sp. | reverse complement strand
GCGCCTCGGCCTCGGTGGTGATGTGGCCGCTGCCTTTTTCACCCTGCCAGTACGGCGTGCACTCGTCCAGCTGCATCACGATGTCGCTGTTCAGAATGGTCTGGATCTGCATGCTCACCTCGGGCGACATGAACAGCTTGTCGCCGTTCACCGGGCTGGCGAAGTGCACGCCTTCCTCGGTGATTTTGCGCATGGCGCCCAAGCTCCACACCTGGAAGCCGCCCGAGTCGGTGAGTATGGGTTTGTCCCACTTCTCGAACTGGTGCAGGCCGCCAAAGCCTTTCATGATGTCCAGCCCCGGGCGCATCCACAGGTGGAAGGTGTTGCCCAGGATGATCTGCGCGCCCATGTCGTGCAGGCTTTGCGGCATCACGCCCTTGACCGTGCCGTATGTGCCTACAGGCATGAAGATGGGGGTCTGCACCACGCCGTGGTTGAGCGTGAGCGTGCCACGGCGGGCGTGGCTGTCGGGGTCGTTCTTGAGGAGGTCGAACTTCAACATGGTGGGTGTCGGGGGGCTCACATGCCCAGGGATCGCAGCAGTTCGTCGGTGTCGCTGTCGCCACCGCTGGCGGCGGGTTTGCCGGGTGCGGGGCTGTTGGACGGGCTGGGCGTCGGGCCAGATACCTGCGCCATCAGCGCGTCCGGGTCGGGCGCTTCCTGCGGCTCGAAGTCGTAGAGCTGGACGAATTCGGTGCGGTCGATCGCCAGTTCGAGGTAGAAGATGTTGTTGCGGCCGGTGTAGAAGGTCACACGGCGCGCCTCGGGGTGGTCCAGGTTGGCGTCCACGCTCAACACCACCTGCTTGTTCAGCACCAGCATCTTGGGCTGGTTTTGGGTGATGTGGGTTTGCAGTTCGCGCCGGATCTTGCTGGTGAAGTCGCCCAGCACCTGGTTCATCAGCTCGCCCATCACGTTGGCCACCTCGTCCGAGGTGTAGGACGTGGCCAGATCGTCCTTGGCCATGCCCATGCTTAGCAGGTAGCTTTGGTACAGCTCCATGGCGGCGGGCGCGCTGAAGTTCAGAATCACCAAGCCGTTGAAGCCGCCGTCGAACAGCACGAAGCAGCCGATGTCGGGCTTCAGGCTGGTCTTCTGGATGCGTTGCACCATGCCGGAGTAGGTGATGTCGCTGTGGGTTGCGGCATTCAGCACCTTGGTCACGGAGTTGCACAGGCTGGTCAGCAGGTCTTCGGTGTTGAAGACGACTTCGGGGCGGTGAGCGGCCATGGGGTATCGGGTTGGGGTGGATCGGGCGGGCGGCGGTCAGGCCATCCGTTGCAGCAGCATGGCGTCACCATAGCTGAAAAACCGGTACTTTTGCGCGATGGCGTGTTGGTACAAGGCCATCACGTGCCCGTACCCGGCGAAGGCGCTCACCAGCATCATCAACGTGCTTTTGGGCAGGTGGAAGTTGGTGACCAGCACGTCCACCACCTGGAAATCAAACCCCGGGGTGATGAAGATGTCGGTGTCGCCGCTGGCCTGGCCGCTGCGGGCCCAGCTTTCCAGCGTGCGCACGCTGGTGGTGCCCACGGCCACCACACGCCCGCCGCGCGCTTGCGTGGCGCGGATGGCCTGCTGCGTGGCTTCGGGCACCTGGTACCACTCGCTGTGCATCACGTGTTCGGCGATGTTTTCGGTCTTGCAGGGTTGGAAGGTACCCGCGCCCACGTGCAGGGTGACGCTGGCGCGTTGCACACCGCGCGCATCCAGCTCGGCCAGCAGCGCTTCGTCGAAGTGCAGGGCGGCGGTGGGGGCGGCCACCGCGCCGGGGTGTTTGGCAAACACCGTCTGGTAGCGGCGCTCGTCCTCGGCCGTGTCGCCGTGTTCGATGTAGGGCGGCAGCGGTACGTGGCCGTGAGCGGCCATCAGCGCGTGGGGTTCGTCGCTGAAGGCAAAGCGAAAGAGCGGGCCGTCGTCGTTCGGCCAGCGGCCCAGCAGCGTGGCGGTGAAGGCGGACTCCGTGGTGCCGCCCGCATACATGCGCAGCGTGGCGCCCAGGGGCGGCTTCTTGCTGACCTTCATGTGAGCCACGACCTCGTGGCCAGGGCTGGGCAGCACGCGCTCCACCAGCAGTTCCACCTTGCCGCCGGTGGCCTTTTCGCCAAACAGCCGGGCCTTGATGACCTGGGTGTCGTTGAACACCAACAGGTCGCCCGCGCGCAGCAGGCCGGGCAGTTCTCGGAAGATGCGGTCGGTCGGCGCGGGGCCCGTGCCATCCAGCAGGCGCGAGGCGCTGCGCTCGGCGGCGGGGTGCTGTGCGATGAGTTCGGGGGGCAGCGAAAAGTCGAAATCGCTGAGGGTGTGGGCGCGAGGCGCTTCTGGGTGGCGTGCGTTCATGGGCTTGAGGGCCGGACGGGCCCGTTCCAAGTTGGGAAGGCCCGATTGTCTCAGAAGGTATGATGCTGCGGTGCAACAAACAGGAGTTCGCATGCCGCTCGTCGTGTTCAACCAGAAAGGTGGGGTGGGCAAATCCACCATCGCGTGCAACTTGGCCGCCATCAGCGCGGCGCAGGGTTTGCGCACTTTGCTCATCGACCTTGACCAGCAGGGCAACTCCACCCATTACCTGCTGGGTGCGCAGGCGGCGGACGACCAGCCCACCGTGGCCAGCTTTTTCGACCAAACGCTGAGCTTCACCTTCAACCCGCTGCCGGCCGGCGAGTTCGTGGTAGCCACGCCGTTCGAGGGGTTGGACGTGATGGCCGCCAGCGAGCGGCTGGACGAGTTGCAGACCAAGCTCGAGTCGCGCCACAAAATCTACAAGCTGCGCGAGGCGCTGCAGCAGTTGACCGATTCCTACGACCGCAACTACATCGACACCCCGCCAGCGCAGAACTTCTACACCCGCTCGGCGCGCATGGGGGCCAGCGGTTG
>CAZGDZ010000333.1:0-2896 GCA_964524855.1 uncultured Macromonas sp. | reverse complement strand
CGCTGTTGGTGAACATGAGCGTGGGGTCGTTGCCCGGCACCAGCGGGCTGGACGCGACCACGGTGTGACCCTTGGCGGCAAAGAAGTCCAGGAAGGTCTTGCGGATCTCGGCCACGGTGGCCACGGGTGTCGCGGATGCTTGAGTCATGGTCGGCTGCGCCTGTTGGTCGCGTCGCGGTTGGTCTGGAATGGATAACCCTTCATTTTAGCGAAGGGCTGCTGCCACTGTTGCAAAAGCCGTCAACGCCAGCCCGCGGCCAGCGCCTGTGTCAACTCGGCAGCGGGCATGGGGCGGCAGGCAGGCGCGTTCTGCCCCGCCCACAGGGGGGCGAAGTCGGTGCGGCCCGCCCGTTCGGCCGCCGTGCGCAGCGGGGTGATGGCGGTGGCCGCCAGCGGAAAGGCAGGCGCCAACGCGCAGAGGCCCACGTTGCCCTGCCCCAGCTCGCGCATGGCGCGGTTGACGATGCCGCGCGCAGGCCGCCCGGTGAACACATTGGTGAGCGCCGTGTGGCGCGCCGCTTCGGATTGCAGGGCTTGCCGGTGCAAGGGGGCCGTTTGCGCCTCGGGGCACAACAGGTAGGCCGTGCCCACCTGCACCCCCGCTGCACCCAACGCTTGCGCCGCCGTCACACCCGCGGCGTCCACAATACCGCCCGCTGCAATCACCGGCACCCGCACGGCGCGCACCACCTGCGGCAGCAGCGCGAAGGTACCCAGCTGCGTCGTCAAATCCTCGCTCAAGAAGATGCCCCGGTGGCCACCCGCCTCCAGGCCTTGGGCAATGACCGCATCCACCCCATGCGCTTCGAGCCAAAGAGCCTCCTCCACCGTGGTGGCGCTGGACAGCACCTTGGCGCCCCAAGCCTTCACCCGCGCCAACAGGGCAGGTTCGGGCAGGCCGAAATGAAAGCTCACCACCGGCGGTCGAAAGGCTTCCAGCAGTTCGGCCGCTTCTGCGGCAAAGGGCGATCGCGCAGCCACGGAAGGGCCAGTGGGCGGCGGCAAGCCCGCCTCGGCGTAGTACGGGGCCAGCGTCTGGTTCCAGGCAGCGTCGCGCGCCGCATCGGCCACCGGCGGGCGATGGCAAAAAAAGTTGACGTTGTACGGCCCGTTGGTCTGGGCTTGCAGCACCTGCAGTTCGGCACGCAGCGCATCCAGGCCAAGGGTGGCTGCAGGCAATGAACCCAAGCCGCCCGCCTGGGTCACGGCCAGCGCCAGCGCGCTGCCTTGCGAACCCGCCATGGGGGCCTGGATGACGGGGAGTGGGATGCCCAGCAGGGCTTGCAGGAGGTGGGTCATGGACAAAGATTCTGCACGGGAACGGCGGTCTTGTTTGTTCAACGCGCGGGCTGCTATGCTCGCAAGCATGCGTGTCAATCTGATTTATGCGCGAGCCGCGAATGGCGTGATCGGGCGCGACAACACCCTGCCCTGGCACCTGCCGGAGGACTTGGCCCACTTCAAGCGGCTGACGCAGGGTTGCCCCGTCATCATGGGGCGGCGCACCTGGGAGTCGCTGCCGCCGCGTTTTCGGCCCTTGCCGGGGCGGCTGAACCTGGTGCTGTCGCGCCAGGGCCTGGTGGCCGACGGCGCCACGGTGCTGCCCGGCTTGCCGCAAGCCCTCGAACACTGCCGCCAGCAAACGCCAGCGCCTACCGAGGTCTGGGTCATCGGCGGCGCACAAATCTACGCCCAGGCACTGCCCCTGGCCCAACGCGTGGTCGTCACCGAAATCGACCACGCCTTTGACGGCGACGCCCATGCACCCACGCTGGACGCCACCTGGCGCGAAGCCGAGCGCGAAAGTCACACCGCCCAGCAGGGCTGGCCCTTCCACTTCGTGACCTACAAGCGCGAGGCGCCCTCATGGCCAGCGCCGTGACCGCCACGCCGCCCAAGCCGGCCGGCCTGTCAGCCGACCTGCGCAAAGCCGCCGCGCTGGTGGTGGACGGCAACCCCAACACCCGCATGACGCTCGCGGGCCAGTTGCGCACCATGGGCCTGACCTCGGTCAGCCAGGCCAGCAAGATCGCCGAAGCCCGGCGCGAGCTGGAGCGCCACACCTTCGACGTGGTGGTCTGCGGCGACGAGTTCCCCAAAGAAGGCGGCACCGGCCAGGAACTGCTGGACGACCTGCGCCGCAGCGGCCTGCTGCCCTACGCCACCGTGTTCGTCATGCTCACCAACGAGGCCACCTACCTCAAGGTGGCCGAAGCGGCCGAATCGTCGGTAGACAGCTACCTGGTGCGCCCCTATTCCGCCGGCACGCTGTACGACCGCATTGAACAAGCCCGCCTGCGCAAAGCCGCGTTGTACGACATTTACCGCGCACTCGAAGACGAGCGCTACGACGACGCGATCCAGATGTGCCGCCAACGCTTTGCCCAACGCGGCGCGCAGTGGCTGCAAGCGGCCCGGGTGGGCGCCGAAATGCTGATGCGGTTGGCCCGTTTTGCCGAAGCGCAAACGCTGTTCCAGCAAATCAACGACGCCGACCCCCGCCCCTGGGCCCGCCTGGGCGTGGCCCGCGCCCAGCTCGACAGTGGCAGCCCCCATGCCGCCCAGGAAACCCTGGTCGCGCTGATCGAAGACGAGCCCGACTACCCCGACGCCTACGACGTGCTGGGCAGGGTGCAAATGGAGCTGGGCCACTTCCAGGCCGCGCTGGAAAACCTGGAAAAAGCGGTGGAGATCACGCCCATGGCCATCGGCCGCCAGCAGCGGCTGGGCATGTTGGCCTACTTTTGCGGCAACCGCGAAAAAGCCCGCACCCTGCTGGAACGCTCCACTTACCTCGGGCTCGACTCCAAGATGTTCGACAGCGAATGCCTGGTGCTGCTGGGCCTGTCCGCGTTTGAACACGAACAACCCGCCCAACTGGAGCGACACCTGGGCG
>CAZGDZ010000332.1:0-2929 GCA_964524855.1 uncultured Macromonas sp. | reverse complement strand
CGATCACCCCCGGTGCCAGCGAGACGATGCGCGCGCCGTTGGTTTGCATGGCTTCCTCCAGCGCCACGCAGCGGCTGAAGTGGTCCAGACCAGCCTTGGCCGCGCAGTAGGGCGCTTGGCTGGCCATGGCGCGCCGCCCCAGGCCGGAGGAGATGTTCAGCACCTTGCGCGGGCCGAGCCAGCCCTGCTGACCCCAACGTTCGGTGGCTTGCAAAAAGGTGCTGGTCAGCGCCATCGGTGCTTCCAGGCCCACCCGCAGCGCACGGCTCAATTCGAGGGGCGGGCAGTGGCCCAGCGGCCCGATGGTCGGAATCACCCCGGCGTTGTTGATCAAGGTCGCCGAAGCCAGTTCCGGCGGGTGCAGGCTGTCGAGCCAGCGGGCCAGGCGTTGCGCGGCTTCGGCGGTGTCGGTCAGGTCCTGGGACCATTGCTCCAGGTGGCAGCCAGCGGCCATGGCCTCGTGGGCCAGTGCGTCGTTGGCTTGGCGGGCGATGCACAGCAGCACCTGGTCGGGCCTCAGCAGTTGGCGCGCCATGGCCAGCCCCATGCCGCGCGAGGCCCCGGTCAGGATGGTGAGGTGGCGTTCGGGGTTCATGGCGTTTCCTCGCCGGTCACCAGCAGGTTGCGGCCCCTGTCTTTGGCGGTGTAGAGCGCCGCGTCCACGCAATGCAGCAATTCGGCGGTGCCGCTCTGGCCCCCGCTCAGGCAGGCGCCCAAGCTCAAGGTCAGGGGCAGGCCGCTGTCGCGGGTTTGTTGTTCCACCGTGGCGCGGATGCGTTCGCCCAATGTCTGCAAGGTGGCGGCATCGCAGGGGCTCAGCAACACCAAAAATTCGTCGCCACCCCAGCGCGCTGCATGGTCGTAGGGGCGAATCTGGCTGCGCAGCACGTCGGCCACGGTCACCAGCGCCTGGTCGCCAGCGGCGTGGCCCTGCGTGTCGTTGATCTGCTTGAACCAGTCCACGTCCAGGTAAATGACGCCGTAGGGCTGGCCTTCCCGCTGGGCGCGGTGGGCGGCCGCTTCCAGCAGTTCGCCCATGCCCCTGCGGTTGACGAGCTGGGTCAGCGGATCGATGCGGGCCAGGCGGTCCAGCGCCTCGGTGCGTTCCTGTACCTTGGCCTCCAGATCCAGCGTGTTGTTGCGGATGGCATCGGCCATCGCGGTGAAATGCTGGTTCAGCTGCCCAATCTCACCGGCGGCCATGGGCAATTCCGGCGGGGCCAAATCCCCGTCGCGCACCCGTACCATGGCGCGCTCCAGGCGGCTCAGTGGTTTCAGCACCCAGCGCCGCAGCATCAGGTGCATCAGCAACATGGCGGCCAGCAGTGTCACGCCAAACACCGCCACCACCGGCGCAAACTGGCTCACCGGCATCAGTTCGTCCAGGTCCATGAAAGTGACTTCGTACCAGCCAATGGTGGGCAGGTAAGCCACGCCCATCAGGTGGCGTTTGCCTTCAAATTGCACAAAGTCGCTCACCACTTGGGCGGTGGCGGCACCCGGCTGGCTCAGCGCGGCGAAATGCTGCTGCAGCCGTTCCCGGTCGGCGGGCCGGTCCAGCATCTGCGTCACCAGGCTTTTCTGGCCTTCGGGCTTGACCACGCTGGCAAAGTCGATCAGGCGCTGGTCCCGGTACAACTGGATGGCGCCGTTCGAGTCCACAAACAGGCTGGTGATGCCTGGTTGGCCGATGTCCACCACCCCTTTGAGAACGCTGTCCAGTGCCATGCCGGTGCCCACGATGCCCAGCGGCCGGTCGCCGTCGCGGATCTGCACGTCCACCCACAGTTTGGTCACTTTCAGGGCGTCGTCAGGGTTGACGTTGAGGTGGAACTCGCGGCCTTGGTCGATCAGGCCATAGAACCAGGCATCGGCCGGGTTGTCACGCCGCAGGTGGTAGCGTAGCGGCTGCTGGGCAAATTCGTTTTCGGCGTTGTTGTGATAGTACGCGCCGGAGTCCAGCAGCGCAACGAAGTAGCTGCGGTCCTGGAAGTTCTGGCGGTAGTTTTCCATTTCCACCAGCGCGCGGCGGTGCAGTTCCGGGTCGTCCACCCGCGTTGCCCATTGTTTGAGCACCTGCGATTGCGCCATCTGGCGCGCCAGTGCAATTTCCCGCTCGATCGGTTGCAACAGGCGCGCGCTGTCGTAGCGCACCTGGATTTCCACCACCCGTTGGCCCCAACGCTCGATCACCTCCTCGGCCACCAGGTTGAACACCCCCCAAGCCAGCCAGGTGGCCGGCACGATCAGCGCGGCCGCCAGAATCAAAAATCTCGATTTGAGGTTCAAGCTGTGTTCCCTGCCACCTTCGTTGGTGACCTTTACCTATGGTCATTGTGCACCATGCCTTGCCGGGCAGCACCGCCATAATCGAAACCCATGTGGATCGACACCCATTGCCACTTGGACGCGCCCGAATGGAGCGACCCGGAACGCGACGTCGAGCGCCAGCGGGCGCGCGCCCTGGGTGTGGCCGCGTGCGTGTTGCCGGCGGTGCACCACGCCAACTGGGGCACCGTGCGCGATCTGGCCCATCGCCATGGCGATGCGTATGCGTTGGGCATCCACCCGCTGTATGTGCCGCAGGCGACCGAGGCCGACCTGACCGCGCTGGACGACGCACTGACGCGGTGGCGCGACGACCCACGCCTGGTCGCGGTGGGCGAAATTGGCCTGGACTTTTTCGTCCCCGCCCTGTGCGAGCCTGCGCAGCGGGAGCGCCAGTGGCGGTTTTACGAAGCGCAGTTGCGCCTGGCTCAGCGGCATGGTTTGCCGGTGTTGCTGCACGTGCGGCGCTCGGCCGATGAACTGCTGCGCGGCCTGCGGGCTTTGGCCCGCCAGGGGCGCGCGGTGGCTGGTGGCCTGGCACACGCTTTCAACGGCAGCGCAGTCCAGGCGCAGGTCTTTGTGCAACTGGGTTTTGCGCTGG
>CAZGDZ010000331.1:0-2936 GCA_964524855.1 uncultured Macromonas sp. | reverse complement strand
TGTTGCCCGCGTCCTTGAAGCGCTGGTAGGCCTTGCCCGGCCACACCGGGTTGCCGTTTTCGCGGGCTGCTAGGCACAGCATCTGCAGGGCTAGGCCCGCCAAGGCGCGGCGTCCGCTGGACACTGCATCGGGCCGGTAAGCGCCGTTGTCCTTGTGTGCCTCGTAGGCGTGGGCCCAATCGTCGTGCAGGGCGTGGGCCAACTGGCTGCGCATGGCCTCGCGCACCGCGTGGATGCGTTGCGGGTCCACCACGTCCAACTGTTCGGCCAGGTAGGTTTCGGCAGGCAGGGTCAGCACCAGTTCCTTGAAGGCAGCGTCCAACCCGGGGTGGCGCAACACAGCGCGCATGGCGTCCAGGAAGGCGTGGTCCAGCACGTCGCTGGGCACCGGGCCGGTTTGGGTGATGGCGCGCAGCGCGCCGCGCATGGCCAGGCGCTGGCCGGCTTCCCAGCGGTTGAATGGGTCGGTGTCATGGGCCAGCAGGGTCAGCAACTGGGCATCGGTGTAGTCGTGCTCCAGAATCACCGGCGCGCTGAAGCCGCGCAGCAGCGACGGCACCGGCTCGCTGTCCAGGTGGATGAAGGTGAAAGTTTCACTGGGCTGGGTCAGCACCAGGGTGCGCGTGCCGGGTTCGGCGTGGCTCCAATGGGCCAGTTGCAGCGGCAGTTCGCGGCCTTGCGCGTCCAGCAGGCCCAGCGCCACGGGAATGACGAAGGGCTCTTTGGCCGGCTGGCCCGGGGTGGCAGGGCAGCTTTGCGACAGGGTCAGGCTGTAACTGCGCTCGGCCGCGTTGTACGCGCCTTCGGCTTTCACGCGGGGCGTGCCGGCCTGGCTGTACCAGCGTTTGAACTGGGGCAGCAGGCGGGCCAGGTCGCTGTCTGGGTTGGCGTCGGCCATGGCCTGGGCGAAGTCGTCGCAGGTCACAGCCTGGCCGTCATGGCGCTCGAAGTAGAGCTTCATGCCCCGGGCGAAGCCGTCACGGCCGGTCGGGTCGGTCAGGCCGTTGCCCACCAGGGTTTGCTGCATCCGCACCACCTCGGCGCCTTTTTCATAGACGGTGACGGTGTAGAAGTTGTTGATTTCGGCGTACTGGTCGGGCCGCACCGGATGTGCCATCGGGCCGGCGTCCTCGGGGAACTGGGCGGTGCGCAGCACACGCACGTCTTCAATGCGCTTGACGGCGCGGGCCGACGGGCTGCCCGCCATGTCCATGCTGAATTCCTGGTCGCGGAAGACGGTCAGCCCCTCTTTCAGGCTGAGCTGGAACCAGTCGCGGCAGGTGACGCGGTTGCCGGTCCAGTTGTGGAAGTATTCGTGGGCCACGACGCTTTCCACGTTGGCAAAATCGGTGTCGGTGGCGGTCGCAGGGCTGGCCAACACGTATTTCGTGTTGAAGATGTTCAGGCCCTTGTTCTCCATCGCGCCCATGTTGAAGTCGCTGGTGGCGACGATCATGAAGCGTTCCAGGTCCAGCGGCAGATTGAAGCGCGCTTCGTCCCAGGCGATGGAGGCCATGAGGGAGTTCATGGCGTGCTCGGTTTTGTCCAGGTCGCCTGCCCGCACATAGACCTGCAGCGTGTGTTCGGTGCCGCTGCGACTGATGATTTTCTGCTCGCGGTGCACCAGGTTGCCGGCCACCAGCGCGAACAGGTAGCAGGGCTTTTTGTGCGGGTCCACCCACTTCGCGAAGTGGCGGCCAGCATCCAACTCGCCTTGCTCCACCAGGTTGCCGTTGCTCAGCAGCACGGGGTAGGCGGTCTTGTCGGCGCGCAGTGTGACGGTGTAGCTCGCCATCACGTCCGGGCGGTCCGGGAAGTAGGTGATGCGGCGGAACCCTTCGGCCTCGCACTGTGTGAAAAAGGTGCCCTGGCTGACGTACAGGCCCATCAGCTTGGTGTTCTTGACCGGAATGCAGGTGGTGAAGATTTCCAGCTCAAAAGGCCCGGGGCCTTCGGGCAGCTTTTCCAGCACCAGCTGGTTGCCGTCCATCTTGAAGCTGGTGCCCGCACCATTGACCATCACCCGCGCGAGGTTGAGCTCTTCGCCCTCCAGGCGCAGGGCCTGGGCGGGCTGGTCGGGGTTGCGGCGCAACCGCATTTTGTTCAGGACACGGGTTTTCGCCGGGTCCAGGTCGAACGTCAAATCCACCGTGTCGATGAAGTACGCAGGGGCGGCGTAGTCTTCACGCTTGATCAGGGTGGTGGGGCCTTCACGCAGGGAGGTCATGGTTTAAACACCTTGTTTGAGTGAGGCTTCGATGAAGGCGTCGAGGTCGCCATCCAGCACTTTCTGGGTGGCAGAAATTTCGACGTTGGTGCGCAAGTCCTTGATGCGGGAGTTGTCCAGCACATAGGAGCGAATCTGGTGGCCCCAGCCCACGTCGGTCTTGGTGTCTTCCAGCTTTTGCTGCTCTTCCATGCGCTTGCGCATTTCGAAGTCGTACAGGCGGCTGCGCAGGCGCTGCCAGGCCACGTCGCGGTTGCTGTGTTGGCTGCGGCCGTCCTGGCACTGCACCACGATGCCGGTGGGAATGTGCGTCAGGCGCACCGCCGAGTCGGTCTTGTTGATGTGCTGACCACCCGCGCCGCTGGCGCGGAAGGTGTCGGTGCGCACGTCGGACGGGTTGATGTTGATCTCGATCGAGTCGTCGATCTCGGGGTACACGAACACCGACGCGAACGAGGTGTGGCGCCCGCCCGAGGAGTCGAATGGTGATTTGCGCACCAGGCGGTGCACGCCGGTTTCGGTGCGCAGCAGGCCAAAGGCATATTCGCCTTCGATCTTGATCGTGGCACTCTTGATGCCGGCGGTGTCGCCGTCGGTCAGGTCTTCGACCGTGACCTTGAAGCCCTTGCGCTCGCCGTAGCGGGTGTACTGACGCAGCAGCATGCTGGCCCAGTCGCAGGCCTCTGTGCCGCCTGCGCCGGCCGGGATG
>CAZGDZ010000330.1:0-2937 GCA_964524855.1 uncultured Macromonas sp. | reverse complement strand
AGCAAACTGTCGATGAACGGGATCAGGTTGATCTCGGGCTCTTCCCGGGCGCCGTTGCGAAAGTTCATGGCCATGGGCAAATTGGCGTCAGCGGCGCAAGGTCAGCAGGTGGTGCGCGAAGCGCTCGGCCGCCACCTCCATGTGCAGCAGGTATGCGTCCACCCGTGCGCGGAAGTAGCGCCAGAAAATCAAGGCGGGAATCGCCACCATCAGGCCAAAAGCGGTGTTGTACAGAGCAATCGAAATACCGTGCGCCAGTTGTTCGGGGTTACCGCCGCCGGGCGCCATGCCTCCAGCGCCCCCTTGCGAGCCGAAAATCTCGATCATCCCAATCACCGTGCCCAGCAGCCCGATCAGCGGCGCAGACGACGCGATGGTGGCAATGGCGCCCAAGTAGCGTTGCAGGCGGGCCGCAGCCAGCCGGCCGGCGGATTCGAGCGCCGAACGCAGTTCGTCCTCGGTGGCCTTGGGGTTGCGCAACAATACCTTGAAGCCCGACGCCAGCAATTCGCCCAGCACCGAGTTGTCGGCCAGTTGCTCCACCACCTGCACCTGCGGCACGCCGGTGCGCGACGCCATGATGGCCTCGTCCACCAACTGGGCGGGGGCCACTTTGTCGGTTTTCAGGCTCAAAAACCGTTCAATGACGAGCGCTAGGCCCAGAACGGAGCAGGCGATCAGCGGCCAAATGGGCCAGCCGGCGGCTTGTATGATGGCAAACAATGCGGGACTCCTCGCGACAAAGCGGCTTGTGTAGTAAGCCCGGCCATTATGGCGCACCAGCTAAATCTGTTGGCCCCGTTTCCTGTGGATAACTTTGTGTGTAACCTGTGCCTGCCAGGGGCTTGGCCCGGGGTTGGTTTCCCTTTGTTGACCGAGGTTGGTATTTTGAGTCGAAAAAATCTTTCAAAATCATGGGCTTGCAGCGGTCATCCCAGGGGCGCTGCTTGTGCAGCCTGTAGCGTGCCGCATGCCGCATCTTGTGGACAGGCCGAACCTATCAGGAGTTGCAAACATGGCATTTGACTTTCCACCAGACCGCGCACAGCGCACGGTGTGGGGGGTGGGCGGCTTGCTGCGCGCCTTGGCCGACACTTTGCAGGCGCGTTTCAACCCGGTGCGTGTGCGGGGTGAACTGTCGGGCTTCGCGCGGGCGGCCAGCGGCCACTGCTACTTCACCCTGAAAGACGAACAAGGCCAGTTGCGCTGCGCCATGTTCCGCAGGGCTGCGCAGTCGGTGGCCGTGGAGTTGCGCGACGGCATGACGGTGGAAGCCGAGGGCCGACTGGACGTGTACGGCCCCCGCGGCGACCTGCAATTGATCGTAGAGGCGTTAAAGCCGGCCGGGCAGGGCAACCTGTACGAGCAGTTTTTGCGGCTCAAAGCGCAGTTGGAGTCCGAAGGTTGCTTCGAGGCTGCCCGCAAGCGGCCGCTGCCGGTGTTTCCGCGCTCCATCGGCGTGGTCACTTCGCTCGACGCCGCTGCGTTGCGCGACGTGGTGACGACGCTGCAACGGCGGGTGCCACACTTGCCAGTGACGGTGTTCCCCTCTCCGGTGCAAGGTGAGGCGGCGCCCGATGCGCTCAAGGCCGCTTTGACGCAGGCGTATGCCCACCACGCGCAAACCGGCGCGTGCGACGTGCTGCTGCTGGTGCGTGGTGGCGGCTCGTTGGAGGATTTGTGGGCCTTCAACACCCCGCAGGTGGTGCGCACCCTGGTGCAGGCGCCCATGCCGGTCGTCTGTGGCGTGGGGCATGAAACCGACGTGACCTTGGCCGATTTCGCGGCCGATCTGCGCGCCCCCACGCCCACCGCCGCCGCCGAACTCTGTGCGCCAGACCGGCTGGCCCAGCTCCGGCAACTCGATCAGGCGGCTGAACGCTTGCGCCAAGGCCTGTGGCGCCGCATTGATGTGCAGGCCCAACGGCTCGACCGCCTTGCCCAGCGCCTTGGTCGGCCCACCCAAACCCTGGCCCGGGAGCAAGCTCGTTGGCAGGCGCAAGGGCACCGCTTGCAGCGGGCGGTGGGGCAGCAACTGGCCCGCGCCACCACCCAGCTCGATCGGCTGAGCCTGGCCCTGCCGCAGGCTTTGCAGCGCGATCTGCAAACCCGTCGCCATCGCCTAGGCCTGGCCGAAGCCCGGCTGGCCTTGCTGGACCCCCGCCTGGTACTGCAGCGCGGCTACGCCCTGCTCACCGATGCCTCTGGCGCGGTGGTGACGCAGGCCAGCGCGGTGCAGGTGGGGCAGCCGGTACAGGCCCGTTTGGCCCATGGCGAAGTGGATATGACCGTGACCGCCACAAGGGCCTGAGTTGTTTCCTACAATCACCCCAGTTTTTCCCAACCCACCGAGGACACACATGGAACACACCCTGCCCGCACTGCCTTACGCGATCGACGCCCTGGCCCCGCATTACAGCCAGGAAACGCTGGAATTCCACCACGGCAAGCACCACAACGCCTACGTGGTCAACCTGAACAACCTGCAAAAAGGCACCGAGTTCGAGAGCATGGACCTGGAGTCCATCGTCAAGAAGTCCAGCGGTGGCATCTACAACAACGCCGCTCAAATCTGGAACCACACCTTTTTCTGGAACTGCATGAAGCCCAACGGCGGCGGCGAGCCCACCGGCGCTCTGGCTGCAGCCATCAACGCCAAGTGGGGCTCCTACGCCGCGTTCAAGGAGGCCTTCGTCAAGAGCGCCGTCGGCAACTTCGGCTCCGGCTGGACCTGGCTGGTGAAAAAAGCCGACGGCTCGGTGGACATCGTCAACATGGGCGCTGCCGGCACCCCGCTGACCACCGGCGACACCGCCCTGCTGACCGTGGACGTGTGGGAACACGCCTACTACATCGACTACCGCAATGCGCGCCCGAAGTTCGTCGAGACCTTCCTGGACAAGCTGGTGAACTGGTCGTTCGCCGAAGCCAACTTCG
>CAZGDZ010000329.1:258-2979 GCA_964524855.1 uncultured Macromonas sp. | reverse complement strand
AGCATGATGGACGGCGGAATCAGGATGCCCAGCGTACCGGACGCCGCCACCACGCCCGAGGCCAGGCGCTTGGAGTAGTTGTTCTGCAGCATCACCGGCATGGACAGCACCGCCAGCAGCACCACCGACGCGCCCACGATGCCGGTGGACGCCGCCAGCAAGATGCCGATGACGATCACCGTCAGCCCCAGCCCGCCCTTGATGCCACCGAACACCTTGACGAAGTTCTTCATCATGATGTCGGCCACGCCGGAGCGGTCCAGCATCAGACCCATGTAGACGAACATGGGCAGCGACACCAGCACCCAATTCGACATGATGGCGTCGAACCGGTCTACCACGCCGGAGAACTTCATCCAGTTCGTCATCAAAAAGGTATCGAGGCCAGCGTACTGGCCCAGGTAGATGCCGCCCGCTGCAAACAGCAACGACAGCCCGCCCAGCAGCCAAGCCACGGGATAGCCGGTGAACAGGGCCGCGATGAAAATCACCATCAACGCGATGGAAAGGTATTCGTAGAAAGGCATGTCGCCCAGCTCCTAAGTCAGCGCTTGCCGAACAGTGCCACCCAAACGCGGCTCAGGCGGCCCAGCCCAGCCAGTGTCAGCAGGGTGAAGGCCGAAACAATGAACGATTTGATGAACCAGCGGTAAGGCAGCCCGCCAGGCGCGGCCGACACCTCGTTGAGGCTCCATGAGGTCGCGACAAATGGAATGGCGTACCAGACGACGATGACCGTGAAGGGCAGAAACAACAACGTTGTGCCCAGCAGCTCGATCCAGAGTCGGGTCCGTGGTTGAAAGCGCTCCGCGAACACATCAATGCGCACGTTGCGCTCGCGGATTTCGGTGAACGACAGCCCCAACATGAAGCCAATGGCGTACAGATGCCATTGCAATTCTTCCATCATGATGGAGCCTTTGCCAAACGCGTAGCGCGCAACCACCTGCACCAGGATCACGAGCACCAGCACGGTCCAGAGTGCCGAGGCAAACTCACCCACCCACCCGATCAGACGGTCTATGCCCCGTGACAGGGCGGTGGTGGGCAAGGCAAGGCCCGATGCCCCGACATTGGACGGGTCATCGGTGTGCACGGCAGTGGACATGCTGGTGATCTCCTCTTGATCTCAAATGGTGTGGCGCTTTGCGATTGGGGTCACTTGTGGTCGCGCGGCAGGTAGCCGAAATCGTGCCACTTGCGGTTCTTGTTGTGGAACGCTGCCATGCTGTCGTAGGTTTTCTTGAACATCGGGTCCTTGGCCGATTCTTCCGCCAGCACTTCTCTGGAAGCCTTGGCAAACGCGTCCAGCATGGTCTTGTTGAACTGGTGCAGCTTCACGCCGTCCTTCTCGAATTTCTCCAGCGCGGCAGCCTGGGTTGCTTCGGCCTTGGCCATGGCAGTCGCCACGCCTGCAATGCAGGTGGTTTCAATCTGTGCCTGCGTCTGCGGCCTGAGCTTGTTCCAGACCTGCAGGTTCACGTACAGGTACTGGTTGGTGGACGGCTGGTGCCAGCCGGGCATGTAGTAGTGCTTGGCCACCTTGGCAAAACCCAGCTGGTCGTCCACAGACGGCAGCGAAAACTCGGTGCCGTCCAGCACGCCCTTTTCCAGCGCTTGGTACAGTTCACCGCCAGGCAGCATGGTCACCGAAGCGCCCAGTTTCTGGTAGATCTTGCCACCCAGTGCCGCAGCGCGGAACTTCAGGCCTTGCAGGTCGGCGGGTGAGTTGATTTCCTTGCGGAACCAGCCGGCGCCTTCCGGGCTGATGGAGCCGCACAGAATCGGGTACACGTTGTGCGGGCGGAAGGCCTCTTTCAGCAGGGCATCGCCGCCGCCGTAGTACATCCAGGCCGCAAATTGGGGCGTTTCCATGCCAAAGGGCAGCGCACCGAAGATTGCCGACACGGGCACCTTGCCCAGCTCGTAACCCATGAAGCTGTAGCCCGCCTCCACCTTGCCGGTGGACACCGCATCGAAGATGCCCAGGGCCGGCACCAGCTTGCCCGGCTCAAACACCTGCAGGTTGATGGAACCGCCAGACACTTTCTTGAGCTGTTCGGACACCCAGGGCATGGTGTCGCCCAGCGCGGTCAGGTTGGATCCGAACGACATAGGAATGCCCCAGCGCACGTTTTCTTGGGCCCAGGTGCTGGTGGAAGCAGCGGCCAAGGCGGCGCAAAGCGGAATGGCTTTCAGCAAGGTGTGCATGAATTGTCTCCAGTGGTGATGCCGAACAATCGGCTGTTATGGAACCTTCAATGGGTCAGCGCTTGACGCCAACGTCATTGCGAGGTTCATTGTGGTGAGTCCGGGTGCTTCGTGGCGTCCGGGTTTTCCCGGTCAAGCGTTGGGGGGTATTTGTAAGACGATGTTTTTAAAAGAAATTGGTCGTTTTATTGACGTGTGAAATTTCTTCAAACGAATGTGAAGGGAAACATCAACCGCTGTCGCGCAGGCGCTGGACAACCGGTTTCAACGCCCACTCTTTATGATGTTGCTCATCTTGCCCCGCCCATGGAGATCCGTTGCATGCGTCCCATCCAGTTGTTCGATCCCGAGTCCAGCACCTACACCTACGTGTTGTTTGACGTGGCCAGCCGCGAGGCGTTGATCATCGACCCGGTGGACCAGCAGCTCGACCGCGACCTGGCCGTGCTGCGCGACTACGGCCTGAAACTGGTGTGGACGGTGGAAACCCATGCCCATGCCGACCACATC
>CAZGDZ010000329.1:0-245 GCA_964524855.1 uncultured Macromonas sp. | reverse complement strand
GCGCTGGCAAGCTGGCCGAGCATGCCGGTGCCACCACCGCCGCACCGGCCGGCTGCGGCATCAGCACCGCGTCCCACCAGTTGAACGACGGTGACCTGCTGAACTTCGGGCGCCACACGCTGCTCGCCCTGGCCACGCCCGGCCACACGGCCGGCAGCATGTCTTATGTGTGGGCGGTGGACGGCCAACACCACGCCTTTACTGGCGACACCTTGCTCATCAACGGCTGCGGCCGTACCGATTTT
>CAZGDZ010000328.1:0-2992 GCA_964524855.1 uncultured Macromonas sp. | reverse complement strand
TGTGCTGCTCACCCCGTTTCACAGCATGATGCTAGTGTCTCCAGACACCGACAGCGCACAGACCACGCAGCTGCTTTCGGTGTTTGATGCACTGACGCACACACTGAAAATACGCTGACAGAACCCCGCACCCCTGACCCTACACCCACAAGGAGCTTCCCATGAACCTGCAACTCAACGTGACCGGCATGACCTGCGGCCATTGCGAAAAAGCCGTGACCCAGGCCATCAAGGCGCTGGACCCGCAGGCGCAAATTCGCATTGACCGCCAGCAGAACCAGGTGAACGTGGAATCCGCCCAGCCGCGCGCCGCGATTGCGCAGGCGATTGCCGAAGAAGGCTACAAAGTAGCCGACTGACACAGAGCGCCTGACAATGAACATCCACGCCGACTCGGCCCCTCTGCCTGCCAGCGGCTGGCCGGTGCACATCGGTCAGGCGGCAACGCTGTCAGGAGTGTCGACCAAGATGGTGCGGCACTACGAATCGCTGGGACTGCTGGACCCGGTGGGGCGCACCGACAGCGGCTACCGCCTTTACAGCGCCGCCGACGTACACACCCTGCGCTTCATCAAGCGGGCACGCGACCTGGGTTTTTCCATACCCGACATAGGCGAACTGGTGGGCCTGTGGCACAACCAGGGCCGCTCCAGCGCCCAGGTCAAGGGCATCGCGCAGCGCCATGTGCAGGCATTGCGCCAGCGCATTGAACAGCTGCAGGCCATGGAGCGCAGTCTGCAGCACCTCACCCACTGCTGCCAGGGCAACGACCGGCCCGACTGTCCCATCCTGGATGACCTGGCCGGACTTTGACAAACCGTGACGCTTCTTTACACAAGCGTCACGCAACGGGTGCAACACCGACACACGCGCGGCCGACACTGACTTCACCGCAACTCGCAACGAAAGGAAGACAGATGAAACGCTACGCCAAACACCTGCTGATCGCCACCGCCGCCGCCGGCGTGCTGGGCACCACCGCCATGGCCTGGGCCCACGGGGGCGGCCGGGGCATGGACGACGGCCCGCGCGCCGAACGCATGCACCAGAAAATGGAGCAGCACCAAGCCAAACTGAAGGAAGCCCTGAAGCTGACCCCGACCCAGGACAACGCCTGGAAGGAGTTCACAGCGTCGATGCAGCCCCAAAAAGCGTCCGTCCAACGGCTGGACCGTGCCGAGTGGGAGAAGCTGACGACACCGCAACGCATGGACAAGATGCAAACCCTGCGCGCCGAACGCGAGGCACACATGAACCAGCGCGTGGAAGCCGTGAAGAAGTTCTACGCCACGCTGACGCCCGAACAGCAAAAAACCTTTGACGACCAGCACCAGCGCATGGGTCGCCACGGCCACCGCCACGGTTGAACCCCAGTTTTCAACGCTTTCTCGGCGTGATTTGAACTTGACCAGCCTCCGGGCTGGTTTTTTTATTTGCCCACAACTCTGTGGATAAAAAAAGGACAACCACCAACTTATTCACAGCATGTGGACTTTTCGAAAAGTTGTTCGCTGTCGGCCGGCTCGGTGTCCTGCCCTGGCCCACAGGGTTTGAACGGCGCCAAACCCTTGATGGGGTTGGACAAACCTGCCTTGTCCACAGCAAAGGGCGGACTCTACTACTACGACTATCTTTTAAATTGAAAACAATAAGATATAGGAACAGTAGTGCGCCACCGCTCGTAACAACCTCGACGGCCCCTGCCCAAAACGCCTGCGCCCGACTGTTAAGATTTGGGTTTTGGCGCCATTGCCCTCCCACTTTTTTCGCATGCCACCTGCTACTTCGGGCTCTGCCACCCTGTCTTTCGAGATCAAGAGCGCCCAATTGCCCTTGGTGGCCCTGTTGCTGCGCAGCACCGACACCGCCCAACTGCAGCAAGACCTGTTGCAGCGGTTCGGCGACGTGCCCGACTTTTTCGACCACGATCCCTTGTTGATCGACCTGTCGGGCGTGACCGAACAAGAGGGTGTGCCGGAGTTCGAGTACCTGTTGCCCCTGCTGCGGGAACGGCGCTTGCAACCGTTGGCGTTCAAAGGTGGAAGTGCGGCGCAGCAGCAAGCTGCCCGGGCCTGTGGCTTGGTGGCAGCGGAAGAAGCGAGCTGGACCCGAGCCCAAAATGCCCAGGAAGCGCAGCCCTCACCCTCCCAAGGCGAAGTGGCACAGGCATCAGCACCTGCGCCTGTTGCCAACGCACAATCCGCCCTGGTGGTGGACCGGCCATTGCGCTCCGGGCAGCAGGTCTATGCCCGAGGGCGCGACCTGGTGGTGTTGGCCATGGTCAACCCCGGTGCCGAGGTGATTGCCGATGGTCACATCCACGTGTACGCACCGCTGCGGGGCAAGGCCATTGCCGGGGCGCGTGGCAATGCCGATGCGCGCATTTTTGCCAGTGCCTTGGAAGCTGAGTTGATCTCGATCGCCGGCGTTTACCGGACCAGCGACGTGCCCTTGCCCGACAATGTGCAAGGTAAAGCAGCCCAGGTGAGGCTGCACAGCAGTGACGGGGGCGACAAACTGCTCATCGAACCCATTCTTTGATTGAAAGTACCAACCCAAATGGCCAAAATTGTTGTCGTGACTTCCGGCAAGGGCGGCGTGGGCAAGACCACCACCAGCGCCAGCTTTGCCACGGGCCTCGCGCTCAAGGGCTTCAAGACCGTCGTCATCGATTTCGACGTCGGCTTGCGCAACCTTGACCTGATCATGGGTTGTGAGCGCCGCGTGGTGTACGACTTCATCAACGTCATCCACAACGAAGCCAACCTGAACCAGGCGCTCATCAAGGACAAGCAGACCGACAACCTGTACGTGCTGGCGGCCTCGCAAACGCGCGACAAGGATGCGCTGACCCAGGAAGGGGTGGAGCGCGTGCTGAACGACCTGGCAGGCATGGGTTTCGAATACATCGTTTGTGACTCTCCTGCTGGTATTGAAACCGGCGCCCTGCTGGCCATGCTGCACGGGCTGTTGTGCTCGCTGCCGCGGGTCA